>JBAUFP010000299.1:0-19708 GCA_049679205.1 bacterium
CAGTTTGCCGAAAAGCCGGCAATCAAGGTCGTACAGTCCCCTCTCGATCTGCATCCAATTAAGCACATCCTTGGCCTGCTCACTATCAACACTCTCCAGTATGTACAGTACGTATTCAACCATACAATCATTCTCTAATGCAAGTCTGAACAGATCAATGTTGCCACGTGCTTCGATTAACAGATACGCATCGTATCCTCTATGATGGGCAATATCGAGACATTTCTTGAAGCAGTTCAATGCTTGTTCATATGAACCCTGCTTGAGGTAACCAGTGCTTAATTTGTAATAGGTCGTCATCGAAATGTAGGCGTTATCGATGCTACGCGCTTTTCTCAATGCATCTTTCAAAGACACAAGTGCGTCAGTAAATTTACCCTCGATGGTTTCTAATGATCCCCTTATCGTCAGGTAATCGACCAGCAGATTCGGCGTTTCGTTGATAATGTCAAGTACGGAGTCCATCCTAGAGAATACTTCACGCGCTTTGCCAACTTCACCGAGTCTCAAATGAGAATCGACAATATCACCAAGAATATACGGGTCTAATATTCTCGAAAATGTTTTGTACTTTTCTACAGCCTCACTCAGGAATTCGATTGCCTTACGAAAACGCCCCTCAGCCCAATGTAACTTCCCTCTCATATAGACCAGATACTTAGTAATCCACGGGTCGTTGTACTTCTGGAGCATTTCTTCAGCCCGCGCAAGATAATCCCATGCTTTTTTGTACTCACCCGCATCGATATTTATTACAACGACTGTGCTGTATTTGTATAATAAGTTCAATCCGAATAGCAGATCACCAAATCTTGAGAGAATCTCCATGAATAACCGATCCGCTTCCTTAAAATTGGACATCGTGTAATGCAGGAGGGCAATTCGCGTAAGCAACGATTCCTCGAGTTCCCGGTCCTCGTACTTACGTAGAATCTGGAGTGCTGCTCCAAAACACGCTTGCGCTTTTTCATACCGACAAGCATCCCGATACATACTGCCGAGCTGCATTAGGATGTCGACTTTCAAAAGTGAATTTCTCTTCTGGACCATGCTGTAGGCCTTGTTTGCATGATATATACCCCTACGGCGCTGACCCTGACTGTAGTAGATTAGGGCCTTCAATATCAAGGCTTGTGCCGTGCCTCGCTTGTCCTTTTTCCGGCGAAACAATTTCAGTGTCGATTCGGTAAGCCGTAAGGCCTGTGTCTTTTTGTCCAAATTATCCAGGGCGTCTGCTTTCCTGAGTAGAAGACACGGATACTTTTCAAGAACTGCGTCGGGGAAACTATCCACCAATTGAATGAAACTTGAATAATCGGCGCGTTGCATCCACTGTTGATGATTATTATCCAAAATTCGCGCCGCATTTGCATATCGTTCAGCAGCTACGAAATGTTTCACCGCCGAGGCATAGTCATTCTGGTTAAGCAGGTGAACGCCGGCTTTGTAGTGAAGCTTTTTCACAACTCCGCTGGTGAAATACTGCCCGAGTTTTTTACGCAAGAATTCGTGAAAAATCGGGTGATATTGGTAGTTATCACCCACCTTCGATATAAAAATGTTTTCGGTATCCAGGTAGTTGATGATCTTCTTCGAACGACGGATATTCAGTAGATGATCGCAAACCCTCGGGTTTAAGTAATCCAGGACTGCGGTTTTCAGCAAAAATTCCTTTACGCGTTTCGGGGTCTGTTCAAAAACCTCGCGTGCGAAGTAATTGAAAATATTCTCATCCGAGGCTGCGTAGCTATTGAGCGTATCCTCGGCCGCCTCTTCTCCAGCGGACCGGATCCTCTGAAGTATAAGCTGCAGCACCGTAATCCAACCTTCAGAGAATTCAGCAATACGCTTGATATCATCGGCCGGAACCTTTAAGCCATAGACGGTGCTCAGTAATGAATGTATTTCTTCATGGTTAAAGCGCAAGTGTTCCTTTTCAATCTTAAAGAGTTCCTGCTTCGCCAAGTAATAAGTCAGGTTTATGTTTGGAACGGCGCGCGAGGAAATAATCAAGTGCAGGTTCTTTGGCAAATGGCGCAGCAGATAATCTATCGCATTACAGATCCTGCGGTTGTTCTGCAAGTAATGAAAATCATCCAGCACTATGTAAAAATCCCCTTTTACGGCCTTTATGAACTGATTGATGAACGTCCCCACCACGATATCAACGTTCCCGGTTTGAGGAATCAGATCCTCTACTACCTTTCCAAAACGTGGATCGTGCCTTCTGACACCGGCAACGAGATAGCTAAAAAACGCAGCCATGTTACTATCTGTGTCGTCGAGATCATAGTACACAAAAGGTATTGAGACTTCCTCACAAAATTGGGCAAGCAGGGTCGTCTTACCGTAGCCCGCGTCGGCACAGAGCAGTATCAGTTTCTTGTCCAGGTTATCGCGCAACAGTGCCAGTAACCGGTCCCGGCGCAAGATCGTCCCTTTTACGCGCGGTGGTTCCAACTTGGTCTGCAGGATCAGATTCGTCTTTTTCATACTAGCTGAAACTCGCCTCGTAGATCTTGGTTGCTTCACTCGACGGCTGCGGTATGTCGAGTTCCCTCAACGTCTGCACGAGCAATCCGTACTGCCGCTGGACACCATCGGCATCCTTCAATGCCGCCAAGCAGCGCATGATGCCAACGTGAATTGCCTCGTCATACTGGTCAAAATGCTGGGCCCGATGATACAAAGTCAATGCCTCGCCTGGATCCTCCGCGTCATAGTGAATCTGTGCCATCTTTTTGAGAACCTTCATTATCATTTCTCGGTAGTATGCCCTCATATCGACACACCAATCAAAAGACAGATTGCTGCAAAAATCGCCGCGATACATTTTACATGCCTGATCATACATATTCATGCTGTGCGCGCGATCAGCACTTTCCCGGACCAATGCCTCACGAACCAGCGCCTCGAATTGCCGGATATCCTTCTTGATGCACAAACCAGGGCTCAACGAATAATACTGATCCCGACAGATGATAATGCTGTCCGAGTTGAAGCGTGAATCGACCAGGTTACGCAGCATTTTTCTCAGCGATGACACCTCGACTTGCAGGCTATGGACTGCCTGGTCCACATCCTTCCTGGGCCAACACGCATCTATGAGTTCGTCTCTGGTACACCCCTTAGGATGATTTGCACTCAGCATTATGAAGAGTGTCCGCGCACGACTGGTCCGCCATCGGGGAGTAATGACCCGACCACCGGCATCCTTCATTTCCAAGCGGCCCAGGTAATTACACTCGAGATCAAATTTCCCATCGACCGAACTGAACTTTCTTACAATATCACCCGCCTTGTCAGTATCGATTCGCTTCAGTATTCTTAGAACGAAATCGGGCATATAACCCTGTTCCAAAACCAGCTCAAATAGCCCTGTCTTGTTACGGCCGGCGGAAACAAGGAAGGCATCAAAATTATGCTTCTCGGCGAGAACGAGATATTTCTTGAACCAATCCAGCGCCTTCGAGATTTTCTTGCGTGCAAGATAATAATCACTAAGCGCATAGTATATCGCCAACACCTGATAAGGATCGTAAACCTTCTTGCTGAGTTTCAAGGCCGCGTTAAGGGAGGCCAGCGCCGCGGTGAAGTTACCCTCAGCCGCCTCGACCCTACCCTGCGCGATCTGAAAACCAATGACATGCTGCGGAATATCTTGACTGTGGTTCAAGACCGAACGTGCTCCAGTAAGCGATTCGTGCGCCCTACGCACATCATTCATCCTCAGGTAGACGTCAACCAGATCAAGCAACGCATAGAGGTCGGAAATCTTGATATCGATTTTACGGTTGAGTTCGATCACCTGTTTAAAGAACGCGATCGCACGCTCATAATCACCCTTGTAAACACTCATTCTTCCTTTCAATAAAACCAGATAGTGACTCAGGTAACGATCATTGTACTGCTCTACAATACTCTCGGCACGCTCTATATTTTTCTCGGCCTTGACGATATCACCATTATCTACCGCAATCGATGCAATGGTGCGATAAGTGTAGGCCAGCTCAAGCGGGTAGACCTGATCACGTAATTTGTTGACAATTTCCATGAACATCTTCTCGGCCCGGGTCAAGTTTGACATATTGTAGTACAGCATGCCTAACAGATGGAGTGCATCACACTCTAATGCACTATCGTTCAGTGCCCGCGCCATGAGGAGGGCGGATTGAAGCACTTCACGCGCCTTATGGAACTTGCCCAGGATCCGGTATGCAGTACCGAGATTCATCATAACCACTGCCTTTTGTCGGGACTTGCTTTTCCCTGCGAGTCGGTACGCTTTTTTTGCATAGTAGAGTCCCTTGCGCGACTGCATTAGCAGATGATTGGCATGCCATTTCAGGGTGTAGGCCTGCGCCATACCCCCTCGGTCGCGGGCATGGCGTAAGCGCCTGAGCGCCTTGTCAACAATTTTCAATCCTTGTTCTACTTTCTTCATTTCATAATACATACGAGCTTTTTTTAGCAGTAGATATGGATGCCCTTCTACAACAGGCTCCGGAATTCTATCTACGAGCTGGATAAAAGAGGCAAACTCGTTAGACTCATGCCAGTAATCATAGTGCTTATAAAGAATCTCTGCGGCTCGGGCGAATCGCCGGGCACCGATGAGATGCTTTGCCGCCACCGAATACTCTTTACGCTTGTAGAAATAGTCGCTGGCTTTCCGGTGCAACTTCCTGATATACTGAATCGCATAAGCATTGGTAAGTCTCTTGTACAAGAATTCCTGAAAAAGGGGATGGTAGAGTAGGTTATCACCGGACCGCATCACAAAAATATGCTCGCTCTCCAGGTGCGCGATTATCTTCTCCGCCCCTCGAATGCCTAGGATATGGTTACATATTCTTGGATTTAAATATTCCAGAATCGACGTTTTCACCAGAAAATCACACACTTTTTCCGGCTGATTGCTGAAAACTTCTTGGGCAAAGTAATCGAATACATCTTCCCCCGAGGCAATGTAGTCGTTGAGGGTCTGTCTGACTTGTGCCCCGCCGGTGACGCTAAGCTTTTGCAGAATAAGCTGAATGACGGCCACCCAGCCCTCGGAAAGTTCGGCGATGCGTGTTATGTCTTCCTCCTGAATATCCAGCCGATATACGTCACGCAACAATGCCTGGGTTTCCTCAATATCAAACTGAAGATGTTCTTTGCCGAGATGTAGTAATTCCTGCTTAGCCAGATAATACGACAGATATATCGGTGGCGTAGTACGTGACGAAATTACGAAATGTAGATTCGACGGCAGGTGACGCAGAAAATAGTTGATCGTTTTGACAATCGTACGGTTCTCATGCAACCGGTGGTAGTCGTCCAGAATGATATAGAATTCCCCATCGATTTTCTCGAGGAATTCATTGATAAATGTACCGATGATTATTTCATGGCTCCGTTTTTCGTGAATAACACTTCTTACTCTTTCGCCGAAATGGGAAACATGTTTTTTCATTCCCGTTACAAGATAATTGAAAAAAGTCGCCGTATCATTATCCTGGCTATCCAAATCATAAAAAATAAAAGGGCTTTTCAGCTCATGGCAGAACTGGACGAGGAGTGTTGTTTTACCGTAACCCGCATCAGCACAAATGAGTATCAGTTTTTTGTCAAGGTTCTCTCTGAGCGTGCCGAGTAGACGCTCCCGGCGCAGAATCCTGCCTTTTATCGGTGGGGTATCGAGCTTTGTCCTTACGATCAGCCCATCATCTTTCATAGCATGATTATATCAAAAGCCGGGGGATATGTCAAAGGTCAAAACATCTTCCCGGACGACATTTCGATGTCACCCTCAGGAACATCAATACCCCGGCATGCATTCCATGCAGAAACCATTTTGAACATCGCCGCCACGAGAACACGATCGCTATATCCCATCATGACAACATCCCGTATCATAGACTAGGTTAGATAGAAGGCCTGTATCTCGACCCCGGTCTTCTCACTGCCCAGGCGTGTGATCTCCTCAAGTCTCTCGGGTAAGACACGCTCCAGTTTCGCATTCAGCACCGGACGATCAATTGAATAGATATGCACCTTACGCGGCTGGATTACCTTAATCTTCGCAAAATAGGCACCCAGTTCCTCCTCAGTCGTATTGCACGGAGTGCCGCGAACCAATACCGTTTGGACAAAAATGCCGCTTAAGGATGACAGCTGTTCGAATATTTCCTCAAAATCCACGCCTCGGACCGGCCGGTTGATTGTGCTGAATGTTTCCCTTGTGCCGGTATCGAGTTTAAAGACCGGTAAATCTATGTACGTAATACTCTTCTTCAATGCCGGATTGCTCAACCCGGAAGAATTAGAGAGCAAGGCGATCTTAACACCGGGACGGTATCGGTCCCGTAGCTCAGCGAGTTCTGCGGCTAAAGTGGCAAACTGCGGATACAGGGTGGGTTCACCATTGCCTGAGAAGGTAATATAATCGAACTGCTGTTTTGAAATGAGTGCGTTCTTTATTGCCTTGATAACATCATCGAACTCGGGCAAGTCTTTCAGAAAACGTCTGGCATGGAGTGTGTGTACTTCCGTCCAGCCGTAATGGCAATACACACAATTGAAACTACACAATTTGTAGTTGGACGGCATGAGATTGATGCCGAGTGATTTGCCCAGGCGCCGGGAATGAATGGGCCCGTATAGGATTCCTTTCTGCAATGGCAGTACTTTCACACCAACCTCCAGGAAGTTATATTGAACCCTCAGACATAATCAACGTTCGCTAATATCGCCCCCATAATCAAAGGTCTGGTTCTACCCGTTCGGATACTCCAAAGCAATACGGGGACTAATCTTGAATTGAATTAGTCGGGTGAAGAATCAATCAAATTTGAAATTGTTATCTCGAAAAATCTTGAGACAAGCATCCACGACGTGAGTGTCGTACAGACTATTTCGGTACCTATCAATCTCGCCCAATGCCTCATCAATGCTCAGCGCTGGTCTATATGGCCGATGCGAAGCCATCGCCTCGACGACATCGGCCACGGCCAGAATTCTCGCCTCCATTATTATGTTGCTGTCTTCAATACCATCCGGATAACCAGAGCCGTCGATGCGTTCGTGATGCTGTACGATCATGCGATCAACAGGCTGCGCGAAATCAATCTCCTTCACGATGTCGTAACCGATGTTGGGATGTGTTTTGACAAGGTCCATTTCCGCTTCATTCAGTTTTGCGGGACGGTTGAGTATCTCCGCCGGCACGTAGATCTTACCGATATCATGAATCAATGAAGCCATGAAGATACCGTCTACCTGTTCTTCAGATAATCCCATTTCCCGGGCGATAGCGCACGCCAGCCGGGCGACGCGCTGCTGATGACCAGATGTATAAGGATCACGCAGTTCGAGGATCTTGGCCATCGTGAATATGATGCTGGTCGAGGTTTTTTTCAGCCGTTGAAAATTAAGTTCTACTTCTTCATCAACCTTTTTCCGCTCGACCGCGGCCGCAACCTGTTCAGACACGAATTCAAGAATCTCAAGGTCCTTTCTTGTATAGACGGTGGGATCATGGTAGTTTTGAACAACCAGCGCACCAATGACATCATCCTTCAGTCTCAACGGAACCCCTAGCCAAACTTTGGCTGCGGTACTGATCAGATCAATCTGCCCCGCGCGCTTCATTTGCCTGATGTCGTTGTCCGTAACCAGTAGGGAACGGTTGTGCTCGATCACATACGACGTGAGAGTCTTACCTGCCGGTATTGATTTGGATTCTTCCTGCTCATCTGTGAAATAGGCAAGCGATATTGTGCTATCGTTCTTATTGCGCAGAGCAACGAAGAAATTCTTCGTATCGATAATTGTCCCCAGCTGATCTCGAATTAGCTGGAATAACCCTTGAAGATTTTGGGCATTAGTAACTTCGTTCGATATCTTGTAGAGCACGGATTTTATCTGCTCTTCTCTTTTGCGTTCCGTAATATCATGAATCAGGGTAACGACCTGGCTTACCCTGCTGCCATCAAACACTGGTATCTTGCGTACCTCGGAAATGAATTCCTTGTTACCGATCTTAACGCTTTCCTCGGTCACGAGCAGCTTGCCGTTCTTGAATACATCTAGATATTCAGCGGCAACGCCCTCAGGTAGAAAGTTGAAGACTTCATCAATTGATTTACCCAGCGGTTCGATATCAAAACCCAATCCCTTAATGCGGTCGCGTAACGCCTCATTAATCATGATAATATGCAGGTTTTCATCAACAACCTGTATACCATCACCAATAGAATTGAGAGTAGTACGGTACTGCGCCTCTGAAACACTGAGTGCCTGCTGCGCCGATACGCGTTGCGAAATATCGACCAGCGCGACAAAATAGCCGATCACATCCCCTGCTTCATCCTTTCTGATCAACGTCGAAACGTTAACCGGGATCCTGTCACCAGCTTTGTTCCTGATTACACATTCATGGTTGTTCACCCGGTTTTTCTCCAAGGTCAAGTGCTGGATCTGTCTCATTTTCTCTCCCTCGGTGAAAAGACCGATCAACGTACCGCCAACCAACTCTTCTTTCTTAAAGCAGAGGAGTTCTTCAAATGAATGGCTCACATCCAGAATGATGCCCAGCGGATTCAGATAGGCAACCGGGATAGGCAAGAATTGCCATATGTCATTAATATAGTTTTCTAGAATAAAAAGGTCTTTTTCGACCCTTAACCGATCATCCTTCTTTTCTGTTTTCCTGTTATTTCCAGGCGATGTGATATTCATGATACGGGGCCCCGTTAAAGGCACATTTTGTTTCCCTGCTCCTTACCTCCTGGGTAACGAAGCTAAACTGCAGCAACCTGCGGAAATAGCCCTCGAAATAGCGACAAAGAATTGGATGTATCTTGAAACTTCCCAGTTGAACAACCAAATATCCCGCTCGTTCATTCACTTCATCAACCCGTATGTCGCCGATGCTGTAATGCATTCGCCAGTACTCGGGGATTCTGGCAAGCGCATGTTCTGGCATGCCGGTGAATTTCATAAACACTTTGACAATGAATGAAAACTTCGGAGCCGTGTCACCCATGTCTATTATTCCATCGTTCTTCAAATCAAACACATCCTGTATCACACGCAATGAGAGGACACGCAGGCATACTGGATACCAACCCATATCTTTAATGTGTTTGTAGTCAACCGGATAACCCAGCTGCCGAAATGTTTCTTGCACCGTGCGCAAACCGTCTCTTCCTCCTCGGCTTTCGATATAGGCGGCATCCGTGTTCAGTGTTGACCCCCGAACTTGCCCTTCGAGGTTGATGATATCTTGAAATTCGGATCGGGTAATCACCGACGCGCCGTGACCGTAATAGTACTGTCGCTTGAAACCTTGTTTGACATTGTGCGGCAGGCTGAGATTGCTGCAACATGCATCGCGCCTCTCTTTCCGTACCCATTGGGTCTGTTCGGATTTGCTTCTGTGCAATTATAACTATCGCTCTTTCAATGTCAAGAAAGAAGGTACGTCACTTCATCTATATACCACACGATATCGCGACAAACAGTACCACAAGTGATGCCACAAACTGTTCTACCGATCTGCCCATCGCTGTAATCTTTTTTCAATCTCTGCAATCAAGAAAATTCCTGCTTTATTCATTGATTTTCCCCGGTTCTTGACGAGCCGGCTTTAATGGTGTATAATATTTCGTGGCCAAGAAAAAAGTTATCATCGTTGAATCACCAACCAAATCCAAAACCATCAAAGGTTTTGTCGGTTCACAATACATATTGGTTTCATCAAAAGGCCACATAAAGGATTTGCCTAAATCTAGACTGGGCGTCGATGTCGAAAATAACTTCGCGCCCCAATACATCAAGATTCGAGGCAAGGCTAAGCTCATAAATGAAATCAAGAAAGTCTGCAAGAAGTCTTCCGAGATCTTCCTCGCTCCCGACCCAGATCGAGAAGGTGAGGCGATAGCCCAGCACCTAGCCGAAGTACTGAACTCAAGCGCGGCGAATATTAAGCGGGCGCTGTTCTACGAAATAACCCCCGAGCATGTCCGCGCTGCACTGGCAAACCCGACAACGATCAACTCAAATCTCGTCGATGCCCACAAGGCACGGCGCGTGCTTGACCGGATCGTGGGTTACTACACAAGCCCGATATTGTGGACCATAATCAAGCGTGGGCTGTCTGCCGGTCGGGTACAGAGCGTTGCCTTACGCCTGATTTGCGAAAGGGAAGAGGACATTGAGGCTTTTGTAACAACTCCTTACTGGACGGCAGATGCTGAGTTTCAGACTGATAAGAATGAAGTCTTCAATGCTACACTGTGGCGTATAGGTGGCGAGCACAGGAAAATCGCCAGTCCCGATGAGCTGCAACGCCTGCAGGGTTTACTAAAACCAGGTACGCAGTTTACGGTAACCTCGTACCTGGTCAAGAATCCCACAAGACTTCCGCCACCACCCTTCATAACCTCAACTTTGGAGCAAGAAGCCTCGAAACGCTTCAGTATGTCGGCACGCAAGACAATGCACATAGCCCAAACTCTCTATGAAGGCATCAGCTTGCCTCAGGGTCGTATCGGTCTGATAACCTACATGCGAACCGATTCAATCCGGGTCAATGCCGCGGCGCTTGAGGGCCTGCGCGAATACATCAAGGGTAAATATGGAGAAGAATACCTCCATAAAGAAATCAGGAAATTCAAGGACCGGAAAGGCGCCCAGGCTGGTCATGAGGCAATAAGACCGACAAAAATCCAACTCGAGCCGGATAACATCAAAGAACACCTTACGCAAGACCAATACAAGATTTACAGATTGATATACAACCGCTATGTTGCCTCGCAAATGGCACCGGCACGTTATCGCATGAAAGAGGCGATAATGAACTACCAGGATGTAGATTTCCGGATTGAAGAACTGAAGCCCGTTTTTTTGGGGTATCAACTGGTCAGCGGTGATACTACAGAACGCGGTATGATGCCGAAAATAAAAGTTGGCGACCCCGTCCAGCTGCTCGATATCGCATTCGAGGAAAAAAAGACCGAGCCCACGCCGCGTTATACGGAAGCCGGGTTGATCAAGAAACTCGAGGAGAACGGTATCGGTCGCCCCTCAACCTATGCTCATATTGTTCAAACGCTCTTCGAACGCCGTTACGTGATCAAGGATACGGGCCGCATCACGCCGACCGAACTGGGCCGACAAGTCTATAAAATAATCATTCCCCGATTCCCAGATGTATTCGCAGTCTCCTTCACGGCCAAGATGGAGAAAGAGTTTGACCAGGTCGAGAATGGTAAGAAATCATGGCAACGTGTCGTGGCCGAGTTCTACGATCCGTTTGTCATTGACCTGAACAGCATGAAGGAAGAAGCAAGTAAGTTAAAAGAAGAAATTGTTGAAAAAGTCGACAAGCAATGTCCCAAGTGCCAACGACCGCTCCTGGTCAGATGGGGCAAGTACGGGAAATTCCTCGCTTGCTCTGGCTTTCCCGAATGCAAGTACTCGGAGAATATCGAGGTCGAGACGAGCAACAAGAAGTGCCCGCAATGTGGTCGAGATCTGATCATTCGTCACGGAAAGTTCGGGAAATTCCTCGCTTGCTCTGGCTATCCTGACTGCCGTCACACCGAAAACCTAACTCACGACGTGCCATGCCGTGTGTGCGGTGGCGAAGTAATTATCATCTCCACGCGCCGGGGCAAGGTATACAAGTGTAAGCAATGTGAAATCTCTTCTTTCTATCCGCCAACTGATGAGAAATGCCCGGATTGCAGTAAGGGTATGGTTATGAAACGGGGCATAAGTTTCTGCCCGGACTGCCACAAACCGAAGAAGAAGAAAAAGTAATGCATACAATCGAGAAATGTGAAAAATTCTACTATCTATTCCCACAGACCGTCGCCGTGATCGGTGTTGGACGCAACTTGATGCCCGCGGCATGGCACACGCCGGTATCGGCAGTACCGCCTTTGTACGGCACACTCATCTCACCAAAGCGATTTACTTATGAGCTGCTGAAGAAGGAAAAAGGATTCACCGTAAATTTCCTCAGATATGATCAGGCGGCTCTCATTGCCAAATTGGGCAGCGTTTCAGGACGCACCATCGACAAGCTGGATCGGTTTGACATCACCACCGCGCCTGGTCGGCGCGTAAATGGTATGATCATGCATTTAAGCTATGCTGCCTATGAGTGTGAGAAATACGACATGCAAGAATACGGTGATCACTTTCTTGTCGTCGGCCGTATTGTCTTAATACACGTCGCTCAAGATACGTTGAGAAAAAAAGAATCAGTTGATGAGAAAAAGGTTTTACCGGTCCTGTATTTTGGCAAGGACCGTTACCTGACCACTGATCCTGATAGTCTCTCGATATTCGACAAAAAGTAAGGAAAGAAACATCCCGTGTCCCCGTACCTTTTACTGCTGAGTACCAGATGACCCAATGACTTAGTGACACAATGACACGGTAACGCAATGACTCAATGACTCAATAACATAATGACCAACAAATATCGCCGTAATCTATGTTTTTATCTTTGGAATCGATGGATGCAAAACATCCAATGACTTAATGACCTAGTGACTCAATGGCATGGTGACCGAATGAGCCAATTACATTTTTCCGGTTTTTCTATCACTGTAATCTTCTTTTTCATCGCTGTAATCATCTTTTTAGGATGAGGCTCGGTTTCCACGTTTCTATTGCCGGCGGTTTCAAGAAGGTCGTAGGCCGGGCATTGGAAAGACAATGTGAAACGATTCAACTATTTTCGCGCAATCCAAGGGGGTGGAAATACCGACCCCTGGACAGAGCAGATATTGCGGTTTTCAGGCAGGACATTGCGACCCATGATATCTGGCCGATTTTCGTACACCTACCCTATCTCATCAATCTAGCGTCGCCGGAAAGAGGACTATTTCAAAAATCACTCGCGACGTTGATTGAGGATTTGAAGCGAAGCGCTACAATCGGCGCGTCCTTCCTCATCATGCACGTTGGGTCAGCACCAGACAAAGACACGGGACTGAGGCGTATTAGCGACGGCATCAATGAAGCCCTGGGCAAGGTCAAGAATAAGGTGAAGTTGCTGCTCGAGAATACAGCCGGCAGCGGCAATGAACTAGGTTATGATTTCGCCCAATTGAGAACTCTCCTTGACCAGGTCACCGACTCCGCTCGCATCGGTGTCGCTCTAGACACTGCGCACGCATTTGCCGCCGGATACGATTTAAGAATTCCAACGGCAATTACCCGAACGCTTGATGACTTCAAGCAGATGATTGGATTGAATAATCTATATCTTATCCACCTGAACGATTCTAAGACTGAGTGCGGATCACGCAAGGACCGGCACTGGCATATTGGCCAGGGCGAGATAGGACACGGCATGCATAACCTCCTGCATCATCCTGCTCTACAGAATCTACCCTGTATTATGGAAACCCCGCGCACCAATCTTAAGGAAGATATCATGAATATGAAGAAAGCCAAACAGCTACTCGCCCGACCCGCGTAATGGTCGCGTGACTGCTGCAACCAGGGCCATTAGTCAGTGCTGATGTCCTTATTATCATATTACGCTGCCTTATTCGGATCTTATATCCCCTTGACCTGTTCTGAAATATGGTTATCATAAGAATGCAAATATAAAGGAGGCATAAATTGGCACATGCATACACTCCAGGTCTTAAAGTTCTTGAATATACAGTTTTGACCAAAGAACGCCGCCTTCCTTTGCCCGGAGAAATATTGGCTGACAAAGGTGCGAAGGTAGCAGCCGAGCAAGTCGTTGCCCGTACAAATCTACCCGGTAATGTTCAAACCCTGAATGTCGCCGGATTATTGGGAGCATTGCCGGCCGAGATCGACGAGGTCATGCTCAAGAAGCCTGGTGACCGGTGTGCAAAAGATGAAGTCATTGCCGAAAGCAAAGGATTCTTCGGCCTATTTAAATCGCAGGTGAAAAGCCCGATCGGAAGTGAAATCGAGAGCATCTCTAAAATAACCGGTCAGGTGATCATGCGCATGCCGCCGATTCCGGTCGAGGTCATAGCCTACATTGACGGCGAAGTCGTTGAAATAATAAAGAATGAAGGAGTGGCAATCAAGACCGCTGGCAGCTTTATTCAAGGCATTTTCGGCATTGGGGGTGAGACGATCGGGCAGATCGCGATGGCGGTCGACAGTCCCAAAGAAGTATTGACACCTGGTAATATCGACAAAAGGTTCAAGGACAAAGTCATCATTGGCGGTTCCATGGCCGAGTATGCCGCCTTGGAGAAAGCAAGGGATGTTGGTGCTAAAGGCGTTGTCGTAGGCGGGATCGAAGATCAGGATTTAAAGCGCTTCATGGGCTACGACATCGGAGTTGCGATAACCGGTGCGGAGAAAGTAGGCATCACTCTGATTGCTACCGAAGGATTTGGCAAACTGAGGATGGCCGAGCGGACCTTTGAATTATTGAAGTCCTTGAGCGGCAAGAAGACCTCAATGAACGGCGCCACTCAAATAAGGGCCGGTGTAATGAGGCCGGAATTGATTGTACCCGCTGAGGCAAAGGCGCACAAAGAGAAAAAGACCGATCTCTCAACCGGTTCCGGACTCGAGACCGGAACGAAAGTAAGAATAATAAGGGAACCGTACTTTGGCCTCATCGGCAAGGTCGTGGGTCTGCCAGTTAATCTGGCTCACGTGGAAACCGAAGCCAAGGTTCGAGTTTTGGATGTGGAACTTGAGGATAAAAGAAAAGTTACCCTACCCAGGGCTAACGTTGAAATCATCGAGGAATAGATGAGTATTATTGCAATTATCTTAATTAGTGCCGCCGGGATGAAATCTTTGTTGATGCCTGCATCACCGGTCGGCGTCACAACGAGCTTTGCGACCGCAAGTAACGAAGAGGCAATTTTCTACAATCCTGCCAATATCGAGGCCCGCGATAATTTTACGTTCAACTGCTCCTATAATCGCTTCTACCTTGGTATGCAAAGTGTATCGTTATCCTTAACTAGAAAAATAAAATCCATTGATTTCGGACTTGGCATAGTCAACTTCGATTATGGAAATATAGAATGGCGACCCGAATACCCGAGTGACGACCCGACCATTGATTACCGCGCTTATGATTTTTCGCTAATACTGGGCGCGTCGGTGAGCGTCTCCTCAAAAGGAAGAATTGGCGTCAACCTTAAGTATGTGACCGAGAACATTTATGTCTACTCTGATTATGCACTCGCCATGGATGTTGCTTTCGCCTACCGGAACTCCACGAGCGGTATAACCTTTGGCGCCACCAATTTCGGCACCAAGATGACCATCCATAACGACGAAGTGAATCTCCCGGCGTGTTTGAAAGTTGGAGGTTTTCAGCGAATAAAGAAACTCGTTTTGAGTGGTGACCTGCACTACCTGGTAAACGAAGCGGCCTTTGAATTCAGTCTTGGCGCTTCCATGCCAGTCTACCAGCGTATATCCCTTAGCGCGGCAGTCAATTACCGAGATGAATTCTATCCTGGTTTTGGGGTTGCGATTGATGCTGGTGCCCTACAGATAAAATACGGTGGTTCTTTCTTCCCGAAAAATCTGGGCATGGTGAACAACCTCGGCGTAGGTATAGGATTGTAGTGGACGGAATCTGGCTTGATTTTGAAAGACCGATAGTCGAACTCGAGAAGAAAATCGAGGAGCTGAAGGGACTCAAAGGAGTAAGTGAAGAAGTCCAGCGCCTCAAGGCCCAGGCAGAAAAACTGAAAAAGAGTGTCTACTCCAACCTGACCCGCTGGCAGCGGGTGCAACTGGCGCGCCATCCACGAAGACCTTATCCTCTGGACATGATTAATCTAATCACTGACGGCTTTGTCGAACTGCACGGCGATCGCAGGTTTGCTGACGATCCGGCGATCATCGCGGGAATCACCAAGATCAGTGATCAAAGCATGGCGATCATCGCTCATCAGAAAGGCAGGGATACCAAGGAGAAGATCAAGCGCAATTTCGGGATGCCTCATCCCGAGGGCTATCGTAAGGCGATGAGGATCATGAAAATGGCTGCGAAGTTGGACATGCCGGTCGTAACCATGGTCGACACGCCTGGCGCCTACCCGGGAGTCGGAGCGGAAGAAAGAGGTCAGGCCGAGGCAATAGCCACAAATCTCTTTGAATGCGCCACCCTGCCGACGCCGATCCTTGTTATCATCCTTGGTGAAGGCGGCTCCGGTGGTGCCCTGGCTATCGCGCTGGGCGACCGCATTCTGATGATGGAGAATGCAGTCTATTCAGTTATTACACCTGAAGGCTGCGCATCAATACTCTGGCGTGATGCAAGAAAAAATAAAGAGGCCGCCGAAGCGCTGAAAATGACGGCCCAGGACATGCAGCAGCTGCACATAATCGATGGTATTATTCCTGAACCGCTTGGCGGTGCCCATATGGATTTCAAGAATACCGCAAAAAACATCAAATCTGCAATAATAAAGAATTTGGAAGAACTGAAAAGTATTCCTGTCTCTGAACTCCTTGATGCCCGCATTAAGAAATTTAGAGAAATGGGAGTATACAAAAGCTAATGCCGCTTGCTGGCGATCTTCAGGAATTCGAAATAACCGACGTTTTCCAGCTGATCCAGCTGGGGCAGAAAGACGGCATACTACGAATTCAGACGGCCAACGACATCGGTATTGTGTATTTTAAGAATTGCATGGTTGCCCATGCGCAGACAAATACGATCAAGGGCGAACCCGCCATCGATGTTATTTTAAGCTGGAAAAAAGGCCACTTTGTGTTTAATCCTGGGGAGGAAACTGAACAGCACACGGTCGACCTACCGATTCAGCAGGTAATATTAGAAGCCGCACGCCGCATTGACGAGTTGAAACGCATTCAGAAACTAATCCCTTCTTTTGAGGTGATCATTGAAATCATCGAGGTTCCACAGCCGGGAGTTGAAAGAATACAACTGAATCCGAGGGAATGGAAGGTTCTGTCTTTTGTCGACGGCTCGCTGACCATCAAACAGATTGCTCAGAAATCAAATATTCCAGAGTTTGAGACCGCAAAGATCTTCTATGGAATGATTTCTTCCGGGCTGGTAAGAGCTGTATCCAGCAATGCGGAAGAATCAGCAGACAACGACAAGATTCAAAAACCCGAGAGCCAAGTAACTGAAGATTTAAAAGAAGATGATGGCTGGCTCTCTAAAATATTCAAGAAGAAATAGCCATAACGCTTAACGCCTGACGCAATACGCAATACTGAGCTCTGAGTTCGGAGCTCGCTTTTTTCTACATACTACGTAGTACATACTAACTGCTGCCCTGTGTTGAGTATCACTGTAATCTGTCTTTTTATCAGCATCATCGAAGAGTCTGTATTAGAATGCAGACTCTAGAGGTTCTTTATCAAATCCAAGAATCTCTTGTAGGGAATTGCAGTCCATGATTCAGCAGATGTAGCACCACCAGACAGGCTTATCATCGACACCTTGGCCGCGGTTTCCTCATTAGGAGCCTCGTATATATCCAGAAAATCAAAAGGACCCAAGAGTGCGTAGTGTCCTATGAATTTAACGTCCGGGCATTCTTTTCGTACGCGCTCCATCCAGTTGCGGCCGATCTCAGCCCGTTTTTTCAAATCCTTGGTTAATTCAGGAGATAGCTTTGTCACTAAAATGTATGTTGCCATATTGCCTCCTAGTACTGTTCATTATAATACATTATTATTCCAAGTCAAGACAGCCCCACTTCTTTCGCAATACGCTATACGCTTTACCTGGTTTTCTTCTTCTTTTCTCGGTTTTCCGCAATTCGCATTTAGAAATTCGATATTGCTCTCCTGCCTGCTGTTCTTCTGATAGACTGATACCCCTTTTGTTATCATGTATCGTGTATCGTGAATCATGTATCGAAGTTCGTGGCCATTCTTGACAAAAAAACATTTATGTGTATACTTTTCCTAGACATGCTCAAGAAGAAAATACAATCAAGAGCACATTATTCTACCTCTTTCAAGTCAATAGCTATCTATCAACAACCGCGCCCATGAAGCTAATTACCAAACCTGAAACCATCTGTCCATAAGGTCATCGGATGAAAAAAACCCAAAACAGTAATCCCGAAATCAAATTGAACGAAGAAGCCGAACGCTATATAACGATCATCAAGGCATTACCGGATATTGTATATCGAATTGATCCCGACGGGAATTTTACGTTCGTTAACGATTCGGTACGCAATCTCGGATACGAACCGGAAGAGCTTATCGGCGAACACTTCAGCAAGATTGTCCATCCCGATGATGTCAAATTGTTCGCGCGCAACTTCGTACTACCCAAGTACCGGGGGAAGGTGACAGGCGATGACAACGCGCCAAAGCTTTTTGATGAACGGAGAACCGGAATCAGAAAAACCAAAGACCTCGAAATAAGACTAATGCTCAAGAAGAAGAAAAAAAACATGGATGAAAGGATCGGTACGGTCATTGCGTTTGGCGATGTGAGCTCAACCGGTCATTACGACAGAGAAATCGAGGAGGAGGATAAACAATTCCTCGGTACCCTGGGCATCATTCGCGATATCACCGAAAGAAAGAAAGCCGAGGAACTCTTGCACAAGCTCAATCGTGCTCTGAAGGTAGTCACCGAGTGCGATCAAATACTCGTTCGTGCCATTGATGAGAATAAGCTTCTTTTGGATATATGCCAGATAATAGTCAACCTCGGGGGCTACAAATTCGCATGGGTAGGGTTTGTGTCGCACGACAAAGAAAAAAACATCCGCCCGATTGCCTATGCAGGATATGAGCGAGGATATCTTGATGTCGTAAAGCTGAATCTATCGAAAAAAGAACGCGAACCGGTAAGCCAAGCGATACTTTCTGGCAAACCCGCGATAATCAAGAATTTGTCTACGGGCACTACCCGCACTCACTGGCAGGATGAAGCCGTCAAACGCGGTTATGCAGCAATGATCGCCCTGCCTTTAAGCGAAAACAGCAGAATATTCGGCAGCCTGAACATATTCTCAGGCGAACCCGATGTATTCGATGCCGAAGAAGTCAAACTGCTCAAAGAATTAGCTGATGACCTTGCCTACGGCATTATTGCCCTCGAGACACGAGCGCAAGGGAAGAAATCCGCTGAAGAATTGCAGCGCAGCTACAAAAAGCTGCGCAAGATATTCGAACAAACAGTCAATGCATTGGCCTCGGCGGTCGGTAAGCGCGACCCATATACAACCGACCATCAACGCCGAGTGACCATACTCGCGTGTACCATTGCCAAAGAAATGGGGTTAACTGAAGAGCAAATCAATGGCTTACGCCTGGCCGGCATGCTCCACGATATTGGCAAATTAGCTGTACCCTCGGAGATTCTGAGCAAGCCGACACGACTCAGCGATGCCGAATTTACGATAATCAAAACCCATCCGCGCATCGCCAGCGATATACTGAAGGCAATTGAATTCCCTTGGCCTATCGCAGAAATCGTCCTCGAACACCATGAGCGGATTGATAGTTCAGGTTACCCTCAGGGGTTGAGTGATAAGAATATCCTGCTCGAAGCGCGTATACTGGCCGTGGCCGACGTTGTGGAAGCAATCTCCTCCCACCGTCCTTACCGACCTGCTTATAGCCTGGAGTATACGCTAGAAGAAATTTCTAAGAATAAAGGCGTTATCTATGATGCTGAGATTGTTGACATCTGCCTTAATTTGTTCAAAGAAAAAAACTTCCACTTCGAATA
>JBAUFP010000300.1:0-2391 GCA_049679205.1 bacterium
GTCAATATGTAGTAACACATGGCAAACTCCAAATTTCAAATCCCAAATAGCAAATAAATCCCGATTTCCAATATCCCAATACATAAGCAGATTAGATTGTCAGAATACAAGTTAGAAGCGGATCAGCAGAACAGGATATCAGCAACAGAACAACGGTCAGTGGTTCGCATCTCCTGATATTCTGTCATTCTGATACCCTGCCTACTGATATTCCGATATCCTGATACACTTCTTGTTATCCAGTATCGAGTATCAAGTCTTTAATGATCGCAACGAATACGAAACACGAATACGAACAACGTTAAGGCATAAACGCTTGACTTTCACACGATTTGGTATATGATTCTAAAAATGGAAGAGCGTCTAAAAAAGCTTGAGAAACTGAAAGAATTAGGTGTTAATCCCTATCCATACAATTTCGACCGTACACACACTTTTTGTCAGATAAAAGACGATTTTGCGACATTGAGCCAGACTGAACAAAAGGTGAGTACTTGCGGCCGTGTTATCACAGTCCGTGGTCATGGCAAAACACTCTTTGCGACATTAACCGATGAAGCCGAGCGGATGCAGGTGTATTTAAGGAAGGATAGACTTGGCGAGAAGTTCGACCTTTTTCAGTATTTTGATGTTGGTGATATCATGGGTTTAGACGGTACAGTATTCAAAACCAAGACCGATGAAATTACAGTGCTCGTTAGTGATTACGTGCTACTTTCGAAATCTTTGCGGCCTTTACCTGAAAAATGGCACGGTCTGCGCGACATTGAAATGCGTTACCGCAAGCGTTATCTTGATTTGATCGCCAATACTGAAGTGCGGGACATATTCAAGAAAAGGACTCGACTGATCAACGCGATGCGTCAATTTTTGGATAAGCAAGGGTTCATTGAAGTAGAAACTCCGGTGCTCCAATCGATCTACGGTGGTGCTGCGGCACACCCTTTCAAAACCCATTATAAAGCACTCGAGCAGGATATGTTCTTGCGTATCGCCGATGAATTATATCTAAAACGGCTCATTGTTGGTGGTTATGAAAAGGTCTATGAGGTGTGCCGGGACTTCCGTAACGAAGGTATAGACCGTATGCACAATCCAGAATTCACAATGCTGGAGCTGTATCAGGCATACGCAGATTACAACGATATAATGGAACTGGTTGAGCAAATGATCGAACATCTAGTTATGGAGACTAGTCCCGAGAAAAAGCTGAAGTTTGCGGACAGAACCATTGAATTCAGCCGTCCGTTCAAACGAGTGAAATATGTCGGCAGTCTTAATGAAAAACTGGGGCTCGATGTTCTCTCCGCCGGTGAGAGTGAGATCGACAAACATTGTGAACAACACGGTATTGACTATAAGAAACTGACCCGCGGATCAAAGATAGATAAGCTCTTTAGTGAACTCGTACAAAACAATCTCATTGACCCAACTTTTGTGGTTGATTATCCAAAGATAATATCACCGCTTGCGAAGACACATCGCGAAGATGAAAAGTTGGTTGAACGGTTCGAGTTGGTGGTATTTGGTGTCGAGATCGCCAATGCCTTCTCTGAATTGAACGACCCGGTTGAACAACGCAAGCGCTTCGAAAGCCAAATCGCGCATAAGGAAGAAGGCATACGTGAAATAGACGAGGATTACCTAGAGGCTCTTGAGCACGGCATGCCGCCGACCGGAGGTATCGGTATCGGTATTGATCGGCTTTGTATGGTATTGCTCAACCAACCCTCAATCCGTGACGTCATCCTTTTCCCCCAACTGCGTAGGGAGACCAAAGAGAACTCTTGATAGCCTTTAATCGCTTTAATAGCCGTTTTACAGCCTTCTTCTGCCTTCTTGAGCCTTCTGGCTTTTTAAGGAAATGAACACCGAATTTTTCATCGCCCGCCGTTACATGCTTTCCCGCCACCGAAAGTTTCTGTCCATGTCGACGGCAATTGCTATTGGCGGCGTTTTTATTGGCGTTGCCGCATTGTTGATAACTCTCTCAATGATGAACGGCTTCCAAAATGAGCTGCGCAGAAGGATTTTAGGCGGTACACCGCATATTATCGTACGTAAATATTTCAATGAACCTGTTCGGGAATACGGGATCATTGCTGAGAAGATAAAGAACTACAAATTTATCCAGGCTTCGGCACCTTTTGTGTATCAGAAATCGGTCATTAAGTTCAAGCGTCATCTTGATGGCGTCATCATAAAAGGAGTCGATGAAAAACTGGAGAAAGAGATTACCGAGATAGGGCAGAAAATGATCAGCGGCGTCTTCGAGTTGGAGGGTGGATGCGTAATCGGTATTGAACTTGCTCACAACCTCGGCGTTAGTGTGGGTGATTCGATCGTAATCGCCTTACCATTTGGCGAACAACTAGGGCTTTTGCCCAGGGC
>JBAUFP010000301.1:0-5720 GCA_049679205.1 bacterium
TCAATGCCCAGGGAGAATCCTAGGCGCCGGGAGGGTACTGGACCGTAAGTGTATTTGGCGCTTTTTCGTTTTCTGGACTTCTGGGTCACTATTTGCGTTTGATTTTGTTCTTGGAATTGAGAGTGACCACTTTTGCCTTAAAATGCTTGGCATCATGATAGCTCATGCTTGCATAGGACAGAATGCATAGCCTTTGGCCAACCTTTCCTTTACGTGATGCTGGTCCATATAGAACGATCTTCTGAGAACCAGCTTTTTCTTCTATCGTGTACGTCTCCAATCTTTCTCCATTATCATAATTCAACACGTATACTTTCTCTCCAGGTAAAAGGCCGGCAGCTTTCATTATGACACCATCAATGCCCATGCTACCTCTGTAGAAGAGCTGGGTATGGGTTATGGTTGCTTGGGTAATCTTGGATTTTAACACACTTACCCGTGGTCCTCTCGATGCGTGTTTTGCGATTCCATCACGGATTATCGCCCGGTGATTGGCAAAAGGAATTCTCGGGAGTTCGGTCACCGGAAAGAATTTTGCACCGGTCGTGTCGCTACCGGCACGTAGTCTGCCAGTAGCATATTGTACATCGTATGCGATGAGAAGCACGTTGCCGTAGATCCTGGTAGATTCGGTATAGACGCCTACAATATCACCTAGTATTCCTTTTATGCCTGTTTCTTCTTTTAGTTCTCTGAGTACGGTGTCTTCAGGTAGTTCGTCTGGTTCAACAAAACCCGAGGGCAAAGCCCATTTTCCCTTACCTGGCTCGACACCACGCTTGATCAAGAGGATCTCATCTTCATCACGGTAGACAAAGGCAACAGCACTGGGTAATGGGTTAGCATAGTGGACCCAGTTGCATTTGGGACATGCCCGGCGTGTAATACCATGTATTCTTCTTGTTGATAGTTTGGTTTTACATAATGGGCAAAACTTAATATTTCGCATCGATTTCTCGCCTTTTATCATTTAATACATTAACTAGTATAGGTACCTTACTATCATGCTGTCGGGCCAATTCTTCGATTGTTCCCCAGAAAGGCTTACCGCAAACCAGACAAGGCAGGCCGAGTTCAATAAAGGTTTTTGACAATGACGGGTATTTTGCCAATATTTCATCGATATGTGATTGTGCCGTGATTCTTTTCATATTTTTGTTTTATTATACACATACATGGACCATAAGCAATAGATAGCTTATACATATAGGATCAATATTGATATGCAAAAAAGCTTCTGCAGTTGGTTGACTCCGGTGAATCAGTAGATATAATGTTTTCGCAGCTTGCCGATGCTTTGCCGTACACTTTATGACCTGTAAGGTCGGATGGCGGGAGAATATGAGACATAAGAGACCTAGGAATTTGAGCTACCGTGAAACTGTGCGTTTTCACGGCCATGACGGCCCGTTTCTCGCCTTGGGCTACCGGTTAGGTAGATTCCTGGTTAGGAAACTCAAGCCAGAAGGCATCATGGGTTTGAAAATAACTGTCAAAACAAAGATGCAGAAACCCTGGACCTGCCTCATTGATGGACTGCAGTGTTCTACATTTGCCACCCTGGGTAAGGGTAACCTGTTTGCCGAGGGTCCGGTTGGAAATGATATCTTTGTTCATGCTCAGAGAGGAAAAATGGTTTTGAAGTTGAGAATGAGTCAGACAGCTTGGGATTTGTGTAGTAACGTCGTGGACCTTGAGAAAGCGGCGCGTAAAGTAATGCGTACACGGGCCAGTGTGCTGTGGGACATAGTCAATTAGCATAGTATTATCCATCACACTAAATAGTTGGGTATTGCATTTTCCCTGAGAATATCTTTAATAGGATATGATTAAGAAGTTGAAGGTTTTGGTCACCCGTACGCTACCGGCAAAGAGCATGGATTTACTATATCGCCATTTTGATCTTGATGTTAATCGCGAGGATAAGATCATGCCCCGCGAGGCACTGAAAGAAAGGATAAGCAATATAGATGGTCTTGTCTGCCTGCTGACTGATAACATTGATGCGGCGATTATTGCCCGGGCCATGCGTCTTAGAATCATTGCCAACTATGCGGTAGGTTATAACAACATTGATCTGGTTGAGGCGTCGAAGAGGAAAATACCGGTTACAAATACCCCCGAAATATTGACCGAGGCGACGGCTGATTTGACGTTTGGTTTATTGATTTCAATTGCCCGGCGCATCGTTGAAGCTGATCATTTCTTACGAGCTGGCAAATTCAAAGGATGGGCACCGGAGCTCCTGCTCGGCGCTGATGTTCATGGAAAGACATTAGGCATAATTGGGATGGGAAGGATAGGCCGGGCAGTGGCGCGGCGTGCTCGAGGATTTGATATGAAGATCATCTACAATGATGCTCAACGACTAGAGGGCGTTTTGGAGAAAGAACTGGATACGGAGTATCGTACGCTCAAGCAACTGCTTAAAGAATCTGATTATGTTTCAGTCCATGCGCCACTTAATGAGCAGACGAAACGGCTCTTGTCAATCGAGGAATTTCGATTCATGAAAAAGACTGCTTATTTGATAAATGTTGCGCGCGGGAAAATCGTTGATGAACGGGCACTGGTAGCTGCGATCAGTGATAAAGAAATCGCTGGTTGTGCTCTGGATGTGTATGAGAATGAGCCACGAGTGGAACCGGGACTTATCAGCCTACCAAATGTGGTTCTCGTGCCTCATATCGGTTCCGCCTCGATTGAGGCTAGGACGGAAATGTCTATGATGGTGGCCAACAATGTCATCAGCGTTTTGATTGATAAGAAACATCCACCCAATATTGTTAATCCCGAGATATACGAATAATCTTCTGATCTGTGTTACAGAAGAAGCACCAATAATCCGGTGCCTCTTAGCATGTCGATCAGTAAAGCTCGTAGTGTATTGTTTCTCTGAAGTCGATTAATGCATAGTGTTTAGGGAAAGGACCTGGGTTAATTATCAGCGTCTTGCCAATATAGTCGGCACCGCGCGCTTCATGGATGTGCCCGCATACTACAATATCGGGCTGAAAATCCTCTATGAATTTCCGAATGGCTCTGCTTCCGACATGGAAACCTAAAAAGACTTTGTCGAGTTTTGTTTTATAGGGAGGAGCATGACTGACAAATATGTACCTATCCACATCATGCGTCTTCTTGAACCTGGCCAGCAATAGGGTCATCTCTTTCTCTGTATATTCTCGAGGGGTGTGAAAGGGAGTTTTATTGCATCCGCCGATTCCGAAGAACGAAGCATTTTCGATAATCCTTGTCGTATCGTGCAGATTCATCTTCTGGGCAACGAGTGCATCATAGATTCCAGTCCGGTCACAATTGCCAGGGACAGCAAGTATTTTCTCATTCCATGTCCTTAGTTTAGCTATGATCTGCTCTGCCTCTTCGCGGTCGCCGAAATTCGTAATATCACCGGCAACCAGTACTAGATCTGCGCGTTGTACTTGAGTGATGATGTGGTGTGGGTAGTCAATTCTACTGTGAATGTCAGTGAGTGCGAATATCTTCATTATGGGGATTCAGATATTCACGCTACCGGCTGGTACGGTAGAGTTTTCTCCAGGGATCATTTTTTGTTCGACTAAAGTCCTCGAGCGCCATCTGCAGCGCTTTTGCCGCGAGTAGGGCGCAGTGTTCGTTTGCCTGAGGTAGACCTTCACAATACGCAAGTATCGATGCTTGGTCAATGCTTCGTGCGTAGGATATGGTTTTACCCGTTGCCATGTCGGTGATGATGCTACCGCAGGACACGGTAGCCCCGCACCCGTCAGTGTCAAACGTGCACTTGACGATTACATCATCCTTGACAATCAGCGATATTTCCATGGTATCGCCGCACGGGCCGGTTATACGGGCATAGCCATCGCTTTGGTCGATTATACCCCAATTGTGCGGGTTATTCATGTGTTCGAGTACTAACGGAGAGTATACGTTCTCAGGTGTGTTGTCTTTCGTATGTTACTCTCAATCCTGCTATCTTTAAGGTCTCTAGCCAATCAGATCATTGAGCAGATCCAGGTAATCAGCCAGTAATCTGGTAATGAGGAATTTTTCTTTAACAGATGCGCTCGCACGCTCACCAAGAGCCTTTGCCAAAGAAGGATTTTTTAACACCTGAATGATTCGTTTGGCAAAAGCTTCTTTATCATCGGGATCGACGAGAAATCCCGTCTTGCCATCTGTTATCTGGAGCGTGATGCCGCCGACCTTGGATGCGATCACGGGTTTTTCCTTCAATAATGCTTCAGTGACCGTGAGGCCGAATCCTTCACGCAACGATTTCTGCACGATTACTCTTGAGATCCTTTGTAAGGCATTGACTAGAATGTTATTCTCGCTGGTAATCAATATAATATCACGATTTTTGATGTAATTATTGGCCTTTCGTTTTGTGCGCTCGTAGTATTGCTGCGATTCAGGGTCATCGAGCGCCATGCTTCCACATAGAACGAGCCGGCAGTCGATCTGTTCCTTGACCATGCGATAGATGTCAATCAATCCTTCTTGGTCTTTGAATCTGTCGAATCTGGATATTTGAGTGATTATCGGCTTATCAGTGGGTATGTTGAATTTCTTTAGATATTTCGCAATGACCTTGTCCGGTATGTGCATGTTTTTTGCAGAGAGCGGGTCGATTGCCGGATGTATGACGCGCTGCTCCACTGGCATATCTTTGAGCTTATACTCCTCGCTTGAGATGATTATCATATCATATTTGAGTATAAAGCTCTTCAAGAATTCCCATAGTTCTTTATTGGGATTAGAAAGGTCAATATGTATTCTCCACACCCAAGGCTGTTTTCTGGGATAGCATTGGATCAACGGCAGGGGTTGGGGATCGTGTATTATTACACAATCGTGCGTGATGTGCGAATACGTGGAAAAATCCTCATTGGCCTGCGCGTACAGTTTCTTCTTTATTTCAGAAAGGTTCAATGAATTTCCTTGAAGTGCGTTATGAAATTTCTTGGTTATATCGAAGAAATCGGGTGTTCCGCGCAGCATCCGCCAACCAGCGGCGATGCCAACATCGTTCATCAGGGGCACGATGCCGCTCAATATCTCGGCTACCCCACCGCCGTAGTATGTCGAATTCACGTGAACAACCGTCTTGCCGTACAGCTTTCTCGCCTTATTGTATATTTTGCCGATCGTTTCATCACCGACAATCTTACGATAATCATTCAAACTTCTTTTCATGTTATTCCTCTAAAGCCAATATCTCTCCTCTAATTGTATGAACTCGCACGAAAAAGTTTTCATCAAGCATTATATATATTTAGCCAAGTGTTGCAAGTATTTTATGGATGATATTAAATTTGTCAAGGGATTAATATAGCTTTACCCAAATAATACGGTATTTCTTGCTCGTTATGGTGGTCAACCCGATCGCCTATTTCACTGCGCCCTGGGTGAGTCCTTGTATGATACGTTTCTGAAAGGTGAGAGCAATCAATATGATTGGAATACAGGAAATAAACGAGGCCGCCATGATGTATCCCCAGGGTAATTCACCGTGCAGGCCTTGAAAGAGTGCGATACCCACTGGTACGGTTCTTGCTGCGTAGTCAGTTGTCAGCATCAAAGCGAAAAGAAATTCATTGAATGAGAACATGAATAGCAAGAGCATTGTTGACAGAAAACCAGGTAATGCGATAGGGAGGACAACTTTGAAGAATAACTGCAGCCTGCTGGCACCATCTACCTGTGCGGCCTTATCT
>JBAUFP010000302.1:0-6514 GCA_049679205.1 bacterium
GTTGTACGACCTACTATAGCACCGCGTGGCGTTATCATATCATGAGACTGTTCCGCTTCTGCGTTTGTTACGCAGGGTGAAGCAGATGGACACGACTATTGACCCAAAGAGTATAACCAATGCGACGCGTACTAACCTCGTCCGAATTTATGCTCCAGTTCCTCGATTGTCCACCTTATTACTATTGGCCGGCCATGCGGGCATGTATACGGATTATCGGTTGCGAACAGGCGATCGATCAAAGCCTGCATCTCGGGCGCGGATAATCTCTGCCCGGCTTTGATCGCACCGCGGCACGCAATGACCTGTGCAACCTTACTCTTCTCGATCACCAAATCTCCCATTTCTATCAATTCTCCGAAGATACCAGCAATCTCCTCACGATAAATACGAAAGTCGGCGGGCACACTATCGATAACAACGGTATGCGACGAGAACTCCTTGAACTCAATGCCCATCTCCTCAAGTGCGTGCTTGGTCTTCTGATAAACCTCATGTTCTTCAGGCGTGAGCTCGATGGTGATAGGGAATAGAAGACGCTGGGACTGCACGCGCCCCTTCATTACTGCCTCATAAATGATCCGCTCATGCGCAACATGTTGGTCAACAATGATTAAACCTGACTTCGTTTGCGCAATAATATATGTATCATGGAGCTGCCAGAATTCATCAGAACCGTGAACTGGTTCCACGGTTTCCTCGCCATAAGGAATCACCGCATCCTGGACAAATTGTATCGGTGGGATAGGTGTTTCCCGTGCAAGCGGTTTTTTAGAAAGGTAATCAGATTTCACTGATTTCTTGAAGACTTCGCGCTTTATCACCTGCACCAGTAGATCCGACACATATCGTTCGTCCTTGAACTTCACCTCAGTCTTTGCTGGATGAACGTTGACATCAATGAAGCGCGGTTCAACAAGGATGTTCAGTGCATAAACCGGATTGTTTTTTGGATTCCCGTACGCCTCTATAATAGTATGATAGAGCCGAGGGTATTTTACCGGTCTCGAATTCACATAAATGTAGTTTAATCTATGTTTCACCGGGAGGTCAGGGCGTGACAACAAACCAGTAATCCGTGCGTTCCCTGCCCGGCAATCGATACTAACCAGACAATCCGCAATCTGTTTGGCGAACAGCACCTTGGCTCTTCCGTACATAGAATCAGCCGGCACTAAACTTAGTATCGTGCGACTCCCGTCAGCAAGGCTAAATGCAATTTTCGGCTGGATTAGCGAATAATTCTTCACGAGCTCAATTATGAGACGGCGCTCCCATGACACAGACTTCAGGAACTTCCGGCGCGCCGGCAAGTTATAGAAAACATCCGAAACCCTAATCTTGGTTCCCTTTGGTCGTTCAGAATCAAAAACACCATTTATCCCACCACCCTCAGCAATAATCCGCGTGCCTGCCCTACCGTCTGATGTCTCCATCTCGAACTTCGACACATGGG
The DNA here is from genome assembly GCA_049679205.1 of bacterium. Taxonomy (GTDB): domain Bacteria; phylum Hydrothermota; class Tepidihabitantia; order SM23-42; family SM23-42; genus SM23-42. The sequence continues at coordinate 1,457 of JBAUFP010000302.1, forward strand.
CGATGCTGGCAAGTGCCTCACCACGAAACCCAAGGGTCTGAATGTTGTCGATGTCCTCTATTGCCGTGATTTTACTCGTTGCATATCGTTCCAAGGCAAGCTGAGCGTCTTCCCGGCTCATACCCTGTCCGTCGTCATTTACCAAACATTTGTCTTTACCACCGTTGGTAACCTCAACTTCAATTCTGGCTGCCCCCGCGTCCAGTGAATTCTCGATTAATTCCTTGACGACTGAAACAGGACGTATTATTACTTCGCCGGCAGCGATCTTTCCGCGAACATCATCCGAGAGGATGTGAATTAACGACATGGCTTATTCTACAAAAGAATTGCGCAAAGTCAAGGAAAGGTCAATCATTAATCACCAACAAACAAAAAAGGCTCAGCCGGACCGACCCGGCTGAGCCTACTCAGTTGTTGATTGCTCGCTATTTCAGATCACGCATTGAGAAACCTTCCAGGCGCTTCGTAAAATCTGTGATCAAGCGCGCGGCGCGCTCGATATCTTTCAAGGAAACAATTTCAACCGGAGTATGCATGTATCTCAAGGGAATACCGACAATACAGCTAGCAATACCTTCCCGGCTGAAGGCAATATCATCGGCATCAGTACCTGTTCTGCTCGGCACGGCTTGCACCTGATAGGGGATCTCTAGTTCCTTCGCAGTTTCGATCAACAGATCCGACAATTTTGCCGGCACCGTGGCTCCCCGTACGATAGCCGGGCCACTATTCAAAGGGAAATATTCATGATCCTTGAGGTCAGGATGCTCCGCGTGTGAAACATCAACGATGATCGCATAGTCAACGGGTATCCTAAAAGCATGAATTCGCGCGCCAAGTCCTGTATACTCCTCTTGACTCGTTGCTACAAAGTGAACATGGAGAGCGTGATCCATTTTCGCCAATTCTTTAAGAACGAGGATACCACACGCCACACTTGCCCGATTGTCCAGGGCTTTTGCCGATCGTAAATCGTCCTGCATTTTATTGTATTTCCCACTAAAGGCAATATAGTCACCCACCTGAATATTTTTTTTCACGAATTCCGGCTTAAGACCTACATCGACAAACAATTCGCCGACCGGTAAAACCCTTGCCCGTTCTTCGTCGCTCAGCAGATGAGGCGGCTTGAACCCAATGTAGCCAGGATATTTCTTCTTGCCCAGGACTGTAACCTCCTGCCCCGGTAATAAACGAACATCGACACCACCAATCTCACTGAAGAATATCCGACCCGCGTCGTCAACTCTACTCACCATGTATCCTATTTCGTCAATATGACATGCCAACATAACACTACTCTTACCCGAACCCTCCAGATGAGCACTAACACTCCCGTCTTGTTCAATGTGAGCATTAATGCTCTCGGCCCGTAATGCTTCCACGATAACCTCGGTGACATTGCCGCCGTATCCGACACCGATCGCCATGGTCAGTTTTTGGAGCAGCTTATCGAGATATTCCATGACGCTTACCCCTCGATTCTCGAATGTCTTGCCTGGATGAAACCGACAGACCATTTTGTAAGCAACAGAAAACCAAACTACCCTTATCTGAGGATATCATGGTCACCACCCGAGCATTGACGACATGATTCACGAATTTCGCCGCGTTCTCGACAATTATTTTCACCCCTTCAATATACCCGACACCTTCATTTGCCCTTAACCCCTTTTTGAGAATCCTCACAGAAATCACCCGATCCGGTGTGAATATCGGAGTCAGAGTACGGTACAAGTCTCTTATATCGATCACCTGTACTTTGGGATAAGACTTTGCCTGTCGACACAGCTCATCAGATGTCGTGAATACCTTCGCCTTTCTTCGGTCCGCAATTCTCAACACACAAATCTCTTCAATCAGGCTATTAGCTTTATCAACAACGAACTCAACCGGTGCATTATTCTCTAAAGACGAGAGAATCCTCTCGCTACTGTTACCCCCCACCTTCCTCACGATGGCACCAACCAACTGAGGCACAATTATCTTTCCCACAAAGATCTTTTTATTGAACAATTGCAGAATCCGCCCATCAAGGATACTCGAAGAGTCTAAGACATACCGGTTTTCGCGTCTAAAAAGCAACATTTTTTCCTCCTAACGTTGGATACTGGTATCAGCCCAATGCAATTTTCACTGCCTCGCTTACCTCATTAACGGCCACGATCTCAATCTTGCACCTATTCAGATCACGCATCCCCTTATGAGGAACAATTGCAGTCTTGAAACCTAGCTTTTCGGCTTCTTTCAAGCGCGATTCAATGCCATAAATCGGCCGCACCTCGCCGCCTAGACCTACTTCACCGATTATCACAATACCTTTTCCGATTGCCTTATTCCTGATTGACGAGGCAATCGCCAGCGATAACCCTAAATCGCATGAAGGCTCGGTTACCTTTATACCACCAACCGCATTGACAAAACAATCCATGCCCGAAACGCTTATGCCAACGCGCCTTTCCAGCACCGCAAGCAACATGGCCAATCGTTTATAATCGATCCCAGTTGCCACGCGCTGGGGATAATTAAAAGAAGCCGGACTGGTCAAAGCTTGCACCTCGACCAATAGAGGTCTTGTGCCCTCCATGATTGAGGTCACTGCAGAACCCGACGCAGTCGAATGGGATATGAAAAGGCTGGACGGATTGGCGACCTCGCTCAGACCCGCCTCAGTCATCTCGAATACTCCTATTTCATTTGTCGAACCGAAGCGATTTTTGATCGCTCTTAGAATACGGTATTGCTGAAATTTGTCGCCCTCGAAATAAAGAACCGTATCGACGATATGCTCCAATGTCTTGGGTCCAGCAATAACTCCGAATTTTGTAACGTGTCCGATCAGAACCGTGGTCACTTCATTTTCCTTGGCAAACCGCATGAGATCGCCACCGCATTCCCGAACCTGGGCGACGCTCCCGGGTGCTGACGTCAGATTCGATTTGTAGACTGTCTGTATTGAATCTACAACCATTAGTTGAGGATGTAGCTCACGAGCCGATTCGAGAATGGACTCGAGCTCGGTTTCCGCGAGTAGATCGATATTGTTGGCTACACTGCCCAGACGTTCCGCACGGATCCGAATTTGGTAAGCCGATTCCTCACCACTTGCGTAAAGAATATGTCCGTTGCCCCGCGCCACGAGCGCTGATATTTGTAGCATCAATGTCGATTTGCCGATGCCTGGATCACCACCCAGCAAAACCAGAGACCCTTTGACAAATCCACCGCCCAGGACTCGGTCGAGTTCGGCGATGCCGACTGCCGTACGATCCTTTGTAGCGAATGGCACATCACGCAGCGAAACGGGCTTTGAACCTCGTGCCTTCTGCTTAGCCTTTTTTTCCTCAACGAGTTCTTCAACCATTGTGTTGTATGAAGCGCACTCAGGACATCTACCAAGCCACTTCGGTGCATACGCACCACAATTCTGACAGACAAATCGCGATTTCATCTATTTGTTTGAATTGCTATATATCAATTAGAAGACTTTGATCTGAAGATATTTCTTGGGATTCTCATTAATATCTTCAACGAGTGCCTTCAAGGCCCTGTTGGTTTCCCTTATCTCCTCGTAGAGTTCATCAGATTTCAGCAGCTTGCCGACGGTGCCATCACCCGTGATCAACATAGACAGCGAATCGAGCCGGGTGACCATCGTCTCGATTCGATCTACGGGACGCCTGATCATTACGGACAAGCGCTCGAGATTATTGCTGATATCATCGGACAGCCTACGCACTGCTTGATCCAAATCCGGAATCTGTATTTTCCCGAAAGTCGTGATCAGACTATCCAGTTGGCTCGCCAGCTCCTCAAGCTGGAGAGAAGCCCCACTACCATAATACACTTCGGGAATCTTATCGCCCTTGCCGGGTGTAACCTTGACATACTTATCAGCGCCGATGTAGCTCACCGCACGCACGGCAAGACGTGAACCCTCAGGCAGAACAACGTCCTCATCCATGGCCAAAACCACCAGGACACGGTCACCATCGATCTGCATTGACTTCACCTTACCCTTTTCTATTCCGAAAACCAGTACTGGATCACCGACTCTCAAGCCCTCGACATCTTCGAAGTAGACTTTCACGTCATAAGTATTGCTCAGACTTATCCGTCCGGAAAGCCATGTATAGAGTACAATAAATACAATGACACCGAAGATAACAAAAATCCCAACCAACGCCTGTCTTAATCCTTTAGTCATATAGTTCCTTTTCTATCTTTTTCAGCCTGCTAATGCGCCCCTTTTTGAGCATGTAAATCTCATCACCCACCGCCTTTGCGGTCTCCAAATCATGGGTGACAACAATCCCACTGCTGGTATGACTCTTCTTGAGGTTCTTTATCAGCCCGACAACCCGATCCGTCATAATTGGATCAAGACCCGTTGTCGGTTCGTCATAGAAAAGATACTTAGGGTTCAATGCCAACGCACGGGCAACCGCAACGAGTCTCTTCATTCCGCCGGATAACGACTGCGGGTAGAGATTAGCCTTACCGGCCATGCCCACGACCTCAAGCAGACTACACAGTCGTTCCCTTATTTCTTTTGCCGAGAGCGTGGTGTGTTCACAAAGCGGCAAAGCGATGTTATCGGCAACATTCATCGAATCAAACAGTGCCGTACCCTGGAACACAAAACCCACCTGCTTTCTGATGTCATAGATTTCTTTCTCAGTTGCCGTTTGTATTTTTCTGCCGTCGAATAGGACTTCACCACTATCCACGGGCAAAAGACCGAGCATGGCTTTCAAGAGCACTGTTTTGCCGGTTCCCGAAGGGCCAAGGACAACAACCAGGCTGGCGTCGTTCACTCTAAAGCTGACGTCATCCAGCACAACCAGGGAATCAAATCTCTTTGAAAGATTTCTTATCTCGATCATCCGAATATTACCAGCGCTACCAAGAAATCCAGCATGAGCACGAGAATCGAAGCGGTGACGACTGCTAACGTAGCTGCCTTTCCCACTTCACGTGCCCCACCCCGAACCCTGAAACCAAAATAGCAGCCAGATGTGGCGATGACGACTGAGAAGAAGAACGATTTCATCA
>JBAUFP010000303.1:0-2740 GCA_049679205.1 bacterium
GCTTTTTTTTGTCTAATTGAATAAGTGATGAAGAGGCAGACTATGGTAGGAAGGAGTGCAAGTTGATAACTATGAGCAGGTTTTCTGCAATTTGTGCATTAATAATGGCACTGTCCAGTAGCGTGTATGCGCAGGAGGGACAACCCAGGAGCATGCCGCCCGGCACGATTATTGGTCGGGTGGTCGATGCGGAACTGGGTACGCCATTGGAATATGCGAATGTCGTTCTCTATGAGAAGGGAAGCAGAACCCAGATCACCGGTGCGATGACCGACAGTGCGGGCGTATTCCGCCTATTCCAGGTAAGGCCGGGTCAGTATACTCTCGAAATCACATTCATGGGCTATTATCCCAAGGAAATAGAAACTATTGAAGTCGGTAATGATCAGGCTTTGGTCAGGGCAGGCGTGATACAACTGGATAGAGCGGTCCTGATGATGGATGGTGTTGAGGTTACGAGCGACAAACCCGCGGTTGAGTACAAAATTGACAAGAAAGTGATAAATGTAAGCAAAGATTTCACGGCAATTTCTGGTACCGCAGTCGACGTTCTACAAAACGCGCCATCGGTTACTGTAGATATTGAGGGTAATGTCAGTTTGCGCGGCAGCACCAATTTCACCCTTCTAATCGATGGACGGCCGACCGTGCTGGAGCCTGATGATGCGTTGCAGCAGATACCGGCGAGTAACATAGACCAGATAGAGATTATTACCAATCCATCAGCTAAGTACGATCCGACCGGGATTGCTGGTATCATTAATATCATCATGAAAAAGCAGCAAGCACAGGGCACAAACGGCATTGCGAATCTGAATATCGGGCTCGATGAGAAATATGGTGGTGATTTTCTGGTGAACCACCGGACTGAGAAATTGAACATCTTTCTTGGCGCGAATTACAATGATCAAACCTTCCCGGGCACAATTGTGCTGGACAATCAGACAACGCGGGGCGATACTACTGCATTCATCTCTTCGAGCGGTGATTCCCGGTGGCAGCGGAAATTCTACGGTCTCAGGAGCGGCTTGGATTGGTATCTTAGTGCCAATGATATTTGGAGCCTGGGATTACGGTATGGTGGGCGGAACATGGAAATGTCTTCAGATCGTGATTATGATGAGTGGACAACACCCGGTGATACGCACAATCTCTATATTAGCGAAACGAGTGTCAAACGCGGTGGCGATTTTTATTCACTCAGCATGGATTATGGACATGACTTCGGCAGAAGAGAGCACAAACTTTCTAGCCACGTCATGTTGAGCAGGAGGGCAGGTGATGAGGAGGCCAGCACTGAACTGCTTGATATGGACAGTACCGTGACAAGCGGACAGCGGGCAATAGAAAGAGGTCCTTCGAACCGGATAAGATTCAATATTGATTATGCATTGCCCATTTGGGAGGTGAACAGGTTTGAAGCTGGATACCAGGCTAATCTGCGTACGAGCACGGATACCAGTGAAATGTATGAATACGATTCGATCACCGGTGAGTACGAATTCAGACAGGAATTCAGTAACGTTGTCGAATATGAAGACAACATCCATGCACTTTATGCTCTGTATAAAGGTGAATGGGGTAATTTCGGATACCAGACAGGTCTGCGCAGTGAATATCAATACCGGTTCATTGAGCTGTTAGGTGAGAGTGAAGAGTTTACGATTGATCAGTGGGATTTCTTTCCCAGCGGTCATGTCTCATACGGGTTCCCTAATGAACATGAGGTTATGGCGAGTTATACACGGAGAATCGATCGGCCCAGAGGCTGGCAGCTCGAGCCCTTCCAAACCTGGATGGATGCCTATAATGTGCGTACTGGCAACCCGGCGCTCAAGCCCGAATACATTGATTCGTATGAGCTGGGATATCAGAAACAGTTTGGAAGGAATCTAATTTCACTTGAGGGTTACTACCGGGTAACTCATAACAAGATCGAGCGAGTCCGTTCGGTGTATGACGCAAACATCATACTACACTCGGTCGAGAATGTCGGCACTGATTACTCATACGGTACGGAAGCAATGCTGGAATGGGATTTATTTAAGTGGCTGAATCTCAACCTCACGGGCGATCTCTATCAGTACCGCGTCGAGGGAGTGTTATACGGTGAAGATTTTTCACGCGAGAGTTTTAACTGGAACACGCGCCTTAATACTACCTTTAAGCTTGGCAAATCGACGCGCGTCCAGATAAATGGGATTTACTACAGTCCATCGGTATCTTCCCAGGGCCGGCGCGAGGGATTCTATACGACGAATGCCGCGATCCGGCAGGATTTGTGGAACAAGAAATTGGCGGTTACGCTCCAGTTACGCGATGTCTTGGGAACCGCAAAGCATGAATTCACGAGCGAAGGCAGTGATTTCTATTCTTATACTGAATTTTCCCGGAAGTCACCGGTCGTGATACTCGCGCTCAGTTTCAATTTCAACCGTTATCGACCAGAGCGCCAGCGCAATGACCAGCAAGAAGAATTCGAAGACGAGGAAATGTTCTAACCCGGGGGACAGGCATAACATTTTTAACTTTTTATGCTTCGCAGATCGATTTCAATGATGAAATAATAGATTACAGCGATAACAAAAGCAAAAAGTGTATGCCTGTCCCCATATTTATTTACAGTTCCAGTCAAGCCAGGCTTGGAGTTTGGCGATTTGCTCATCATATGCCGCGATTTCGTCTGCTTGATAATTCTTGGGATCTTTCATGTAGTCTTTGTAGCCATTAGGATTTTTAC
>JBAUFP010000304.1:0-19007 GCA_049679205.1 bacterium
CCCCTGGAGTAATGGGCACATCTCGGCCAACCAACAGAAACCACCCTGCGGAGCGGAATGCCGCAAATGCGTGGAATATCAAAATAGATGCACGGGCAGTCCGGCCACAATTCTGAGTTCTCAATGAGGGACTTCGCTGAACCGCTATTGACGGAGGCACGACGTCTTCATATAATTAACGTAAGAATAATAGTTGTTGTTGACAGAACAGAGGTTCTGAGATCCTGTTCGTATCAAAAGAGGAGGAAATAATGCCTAGTAACTACTGGTGGATATGGCTCGTTCTTGCTGCAATATTTATCGTGGGCGAAATATTCACTGCTGGATTCTTCATATTCTGGTTTGGCATTGGTGCCGCCCTGGCCGGAATACTGGCCCTTCTCGGGGTAGGTGTACTGTGGCAATGGGTGAGCTTCGTCATCATCACAGGAATCCTTGTTATTGTCTCGAGAAGATTTGCAGAACGATTCACAAAACAACAGCCTCCAGGAATCGGTGCCGATCGCTTCATCGGCAAGAAGGGCGTGGTATTAGAAGACATAAACAACCTCGAGAACACCGGGCGTGTGAGAATCGACAAGGACGAGTGGCGTGCCGACAGCGAAACCGAGGCGATCATATCGAAAGGAAATAAGGTCGTAGTAACAAGGGTGGATGGCACACATTTGGTAGTCAATATCCTTGAAGGAGGAGATTAAATGATTATCTTACTAATCATCGTAGCATTTGTACTATTAATAATTGCCGCGAGTGCCATTAAGATTGTAAGACCGTGGCAAAAAGGACTGATCGAACGGCTAGGTAAATACCAGCGTACTGCTGACAGTGGACTAACCATTGTTGTCCCCTTCTGGGAAAGAATGATAAAAGTAGATATGCGCGAACAGGTCGTTGATGTACCACCACAAGCCGTCATCACGAAGGACAATGTAGCCGTAGACGTTGATGCGGTTGTCTACTATGAAGTAACCGATCCGATAAAGGTTACGTACAATGTTGCTGATTTCTACACGGCGGCAACCAAACTCGCTCAGACCAACCTGAGAAATCTCATTGGTGATCTTGCTCTCGATGAGTCTCTCACTTCGCGTGAAGTCATAAATACTAAGTTGCGTCAGATATTGGACGACGCCACGGATAAATGGGGCACCAAAGTCACACGCGTGGAGCTGCAGCGCATAGAACCACCCAAGGATGTCACCGATGCGATGCACCGGCAAATGAAGGCGGAGCGTGACCGACGCGCGATGATACTCGAAGCCGAGGGTCACAAGCAATCGGCAATTCTGAAAGCCGAGGGACAAGCAGAAGCAATAAAAAAGGTTGCCGATGCTAGCAAGTATGAGAAATTAACGATTGCCAAGGGCGAGGGCGAGGCAATAAACACCGTCTACAAAGCAATCCATGACGGTAACCCAACAAACGATTTGATCGCCATTAAATATCTGGAGGCATTACAGCGAATCGCCGACGGACAAGCAACCAAGGTCTTCTTGCCTTACGAAGCCTCGGGAATTCTGGGTAGCATAGCCGGCATCGGCGAGCTTCTCAAAGAGAAAATCGTGCCTCAGAAGGAACCGCGGAAAAAGGAAGAAGTACCCGGCAAATAAAAAGTATACCAGAGTAGGCGAAGCCGGTATACGACTGCTCATCAATATTCGATAGTATATTACTTGATATGAGTTCCTAGTGTCACGGCCACGGTGTGCAACCAGTTATTCGTGTAACCATCCCCAGGACCAGGATCATCTTCCTCGGAACCACGTGCACCACCGCCGATGTAGCGGATATTCAAGAAAGTGTCAAATGATTTGTTCAATTCAAACCCTAGGAACCAACACCCGACAGACAAAACCCTTGTAGTAATCACACCAGCGGGATAGCCACTAGTCAACAATGCGCTTGTATTACTGCCCTGTTTTCCATATAATGCATGATGCAATCGGCCTTTCCTTTTCTCGGCGAAGCATTATCCATTCTCACGGCGGTAATCTGGGCGCTTGCGGTCACGCTTTTCAAGAAAAGCGGCGAATCGGTACATCCGCTGGCCCTCAACGCATTCAAAAACCTACTCGCCATTACGCTGCTCATACCAACGATCATACTATTCGGACAGACAATCGTCCGGCCGACGCCAAGGGAAGTCTATTTTATTTTGTTTCTTAGTGGAGCAATAGGTATTGGAATCGGTGATACACTCTTTTTCAAAAGCCTGAATGAACTCGGCGCAGGCTTAACCGGGATTGTAGTGTGTCTGTACAGCCCATTTATTATTGTGTTTTCATACTTGTGGCTGCACGAGTATCTGGCGCATATTCAGCTCATTGGAGTGTTGTTGATCATTTCCGCCATTCTGATCACCACGATTCAACGCAGTACCACCGCGGCAACCAAAACCAGAATCGTATCGGGCGTCACGTACGGCATTATCGCTTCGGCCGCGATGGCGGTCGGTGTTGTGCTTATGAAACCTCTGCTTGATACACACCCTGTTATCTGGGTGGCAGAAATCCGATTGATCGGCGGTATGTCGGTATTAGCGCTGGTTCTCTTGTTCCATCCGAGGCGCGAAAGAATAGTGCATTCACTCCTCAAGACTCACAACTGGCCTTGTACTATATCCGGCTCATTTCTTGGTGCCTATCTTGCCATGATAATCTGGATTGCAGGCATAAAGTACACACAAGCATCAGTCGCTTCGGCACTAAACCAGACAAGCACCATTTTCATCTTTATTTTCGCCGGCTTGATTTTGAAGGAACCCATGACCCTGCGCCGGATAGCGGGGATTGTTCTCGCTTTCACGGGCGCCTTTCTTGTGTCCTTTTTTTAAGAGATGATTTAAGTTATCGTATTACCGCTCAGTCGAACAGCGCATCAACAAAATCCCTGGGATCAAATTCAAGAATATCGTTAATACCTTCTCCTACGCCGAGATAAAGAACTGGCAACCGCAATTCATTGCAGATTGGTATGATCGCCCCGCCCTTGGCCGTCCCATCGAACTTGGTGAGCATTAAGCCATTGATTCCGATACCCTCGGTGAAGGTTTTTGCTTGTAGTATTGAATTTTGGCCCAGCGTCGCGTCGATCGTCAGGATATTGTAGTCGGGCCCATTAGGTTTGAACTTCCTGACGACACGTAAAATCTTCTTCAATTCTTCCATAAGATCGGTTCTGGTGTGTAATCTGCCGGCGGTATCGATAATCACATATTCAATTTTCTTTGAACGGGCTTTTGCTATCGCATCATAAACAACGGCTGCTGCATCCTGCCCCTTTTGCGAGCCTACTATCTCAACCCCTGCCCTTCCGGCCCATATCCCCAATTGCTCATGTGCCGCATCCCGGTACGTATCGGCACTTGCCATAAGAACAGAACCTCGTTGCCGGTACAAATTGGCCAACTTTGCCACCGACGTTGTCTTACCCGAACCATTTACGCCGCTCACCATGATAATCACGGGACGCATGCCGTCAGGCTCCGGTTTCGACAGGCAGAGCAGATTAATAAGTTCTTCCCGTAATACAACTACCCGGTCACCCTTAATCTTCCGCAACTTCTGTACGATAGTCTCTGTATACTTGACGCCCACATCGGCCTGAATAAGCGTATCCTCAACTACCTCCAAAGAAGCAGCCGGGGCACGTGAGAATAGTTCTCTGAGTCTCGAGAAAGCAGCTCTGAACTCACTGAGCACTGTTTACATCCTTTATTGTTTCAGGTATTCCAGTTTTATTCTTCCAGCGTGGTGATTTTTTCCAAATCTGCGAGTTTGGCTGAAATCACCTTGCTTTCTCTGGGTTTTTCCATGGTGAGTCCATAGAGATAATCCGCATACTCCATGGTCGCACGGTTGTGCGTGATGATTACAACCTGAGTTCTTTGAGAAAGGTCGCGCAAGAACTTGTTGAAGCGCACTACGTTGATATCATCCAGCGGTGCATCGATCTCATCCAATATACAGAAAGGAGCTGGCTTAACCAGATAGAATGCCAAAAGAAGACTTATTGCGAGTAGCGTCTTTTGTCCGCCCGAAAGCTGATTTATTGTCTTTAGGCGGCGTCCCATCATTCGTACGACTATTTCGACTTTGCTCGCGAGCGGATTCTCCGGATCGGTCAAAATAAGGTCAGCCTGGCCATCCTCGAAGAAGTTAGCGAACACAAAGTTGAACTGTTCTCTCACATCCTGGAAAGTTTCATTGAACCTATCGCGCGCGCGCTGGTCTAATTCTTCAATCGATTTTACAAGATTTTTCTTCGCGGCAATTATATCATCCCGCTGGTCAAGGAATTCATCCACTCTCTTCTTTTCATCTTCGAAAGCCTGCAGACTCAACGGGTTGACCTCACCGAGTTTTTCAATTCTGCCCTTCACCTCGGCAACTTTGCCTTGCGCATCGGCTATTTCTTCCTCAGGTATATAATCACCCAGGACAACATCAAAATCTTCATTTGCCTTGCGTGTCAAATCATCGCGCCGGTGATTTTTCTCAAAAAGCTGGTATTTCAGCTGCATTGTCTGATCCTGCAGACCTTCATGATCTTTTTGCTTCTGGGCGAGCTGGTCATAGACCAAACTCTGTCTTTTATTGTACTCATCCATCAACTGAGCTGGCAGTTGTGCCTCATAGGACGACTTCTCTTGGCGTTTGAGAGAGAGAGATTCCTTGAGTGAATTAATGGCATCATTGAGTTCAGTTATGTTATCGGGCAATGATTTTTCCTTGAGGGATTGAATCTCAGCGTCTCCAGCTATTATCTTTGAATTGAGCTGCTCAATCGATTTTGTCATTATGCTCTCTCTACCTTCAAGGACCGCGGCATCCGTCATTAAACCGTTCAGGTTCTCATTAATCTCGTCCATCTCTTGCTCGATCTGGCCAATACGCTCGGCGAGTTTTTGATTCTCCAGTTCTTTTTGCACCTTCTCATTCTCAATCTGCTCAATGCTTTGTTCGGATTCCTTAATCTTTGCGGCAGTCTCTTCGGCCGCCCTGAGCAGTGCGTTTCTATCTTCTTTTGTGTTGTTCAGTTCTTCGGCCCTTTTTTCAACTAGTTTTTTTACATCCTTCAATTTCAACGAACATTCAGATTTCTTTATGTTGATCGCAAAGAGGCTATCCCGACCGCCTTCTATGTCCCTTTTTGCATGGTCGAGTTCTACCTGTAATCTCTTTTTCTCCTCGGTTACGAACAAGACCTCATTCTTGAGCGATCCCAATTTCTCCTTATATTCTTCGAGACTCTGAGTAATCTTGAAGTAACCGACTTCGCCTTTTTCCACTACTATCGTGCCATTTTTATAAAGAATGCCTTTGCGGGTAACGAAACCGCAGTTTGGGTATTTCAAGGAAAGATCCCTGGCCCGGGCATTATCCTCAACGAGGAAATAATTATGGACGTAGCGCGTCAGCAGATTTGCCGCCGACTTGAATTCAACGAACTGTGCCATCGGCACCGCATCCTGTATTTCTCGTTGACTTTCGGTCTCGGCGCCATGTGTCAAATCAATAAAACCAAACCGACCTTCTGGGCAATTCATGAAGTCATCACCTGAATACTTCTTAAGCAAGTAGAAATCAAGAAGGTCACTCAGACAGATATCGACAAAAACCTCATACCCAGATGTCACCTTTATACTATCCTTGAACATACCGCTCACCCGGCCGCCGAACTTATCCTCGATCTCTTTCTTGCCTTCCGTCTGCAATCTACGATTCAATGTGTCAATCATGACCCGGCAATCAACCATCGCCTCATTCCGATCCTTTAGATCGTTCTCCATTTCATCTATCTTCTTCTCCAATTCATCAGCCTTCTCGTGAAGTTGCTTCAACCTTTTGTCTGCTTCATCCTGTTGCTTGACCATCTCATCAAATTCCTGCTCCATTGCGCGTTTCGAATGTCTCTCTTTTTCAATCTCACTGTTGAGCAGCGTCAATTCCTCACCAGTGTGTGATAATAGATTCTCCTTGTTGTCTTTGTCATATCTCAACTTCGCCAGTTCATTCTTTGAATCGATGATTCTCCCTGTCGCATCGGAAATATCCTTATCATTCGCCTTTATTGAATTCTCTAAAGAGAAGTATTCCTGATCCTTGGCATCGCGCTTCAGACGTGTCGAATTCACCTCGGAACTCAGGCTTTCGAGTTTAGCGAGAACCTCTTTCCTTTCACTTTCCAGATCAGCGAGTCGTTTTCTATCATTGTTCAACGTCTCTTGCTTTTCCTCTATGCTGACGAGTACTCTCTCCGATAGAATAGTCTTGCTTCTCACCTCTTCCTCTTTTTCTGCTATTCGATTTTGGAGTACTTCAATTGCATTGTTCAGTTGGGTCATTTGCTTGAGACTACTTTGTTTCTCGCTCTCTGCTTTTTCAATTGCCTTTTTCAGTTCCTCGCGCTCATTTTCCAGTTGCTTAAGCGCGTGGAGAACAGACTGTCTCTCAGAATCCTTCGCGCCGATTTGAGACTGAATATCCTGTATTTCCTTCAGGGCCATCTTGAATTCGTTTGCCATCATGAAAAGCACAAGGTTCTTGTATTCCGTCCTCAGCTCATTATACAACCGTGCTTGACGTACTTGCCTCTTTAAACCTCTCAAACCTCGCTGCATTTCAGTTATTATGTCTTCAAGACGCAGCAGGTCTTGCTCGGTGGCAACGAGTCGCCGCCTGGTCTGTTCCTTTCTCTCCTGGTATTTCAGGATACCGGCGACATCGTCGAACATCTCCTTGGTGTTACCATGTATTATGCGCTCCACCTCAGCCAGTTCCAAAAAGGAATAGGTCAGTGCGCCGGAATTCAAGAACAGCGCCTGGATATCCTGCAAGCGACACTTAACCCGATTCAAGAAGAATTCGCTTTCTCCGGATCGATAGAAACGCCGCTTTATTTCGAACTCGCTTCCAAATTGTGGAAAGTAATCTTGATTATCAATGGTCACCGCCACCTCGGTGAAGTTAGCATCTTCTTTGGAGTCCGAAGAGACATAGACCAAATCCTCAATCCTTTCGCAACGCAGCGCTCTCATGCTCTGTTCACCGAAAACCCAGCGCAGTGCATCGAAGATGTTTGATTTACCGCTGCCGTTCGGCCCAACAAATGCCGTCACCCCGGTATTCAACAGAACCTTTGTTTCCTCACGAAAAGACTTGAAACCGTAAAGCTTAATCTCTTTTATTTTCATCCGAACCCTGTATTGTTGGAGCCTTTCACGATTCGTATCCTAGAAAGATCTCCCGCTCCAAATATGGATGATAATTACTCCATGGTTTATCCCCACCGCGATGCTTATCCACAACCTGCTTCATCATTTCCATCTTGGCGTCGAGATTATCAGCAAAATGAAGCACCAGTGCTTCCGGGAACAAGGGCGGTTTTGGCGAGCCCCATTCTACCTCACCGTGATGCGAAAGGATCATATGCAATATCTTCAGGCTCAGGTCGGCAGGAAAATCTGGTATTTGCCCTATCCTCGCGGCCACCATCTCACTGCCGATCACGATGTGACCCAATAGCCTGCCCCGGTCGGAAAAATCAATACGCTTCTTGTATGTGTACTCATAAATCTTTCCAACATCGTGCAGGATCCCGGCCGTGATCAGCAGATCAGCGCTCAAAAAGTTATATGCGGACATTATGCTATCCAGCAACCTCAGGACACTCAACGTATGCACGGCTAAACCACCCAGATACGCATGGTGCACCTTCTTGGCGGCCGGCGCCAGACCAAGCAATTTGACAAAGTCATGGTCATCAAAGAAAGAATCCAGTAATTTCCGTAGAGCAGGCCCCTTAACCCGTGTCTTGAATTCCCGGATATCATTGATGACCTTCTCAATGTCGCCGGCGTATCGAGGAAGGAAATCGAGTGCATCAACGTCGTCGTCGTCAACTTTGTTGATCGAATTGATGACCACTTGAAGTCGGCCATTATATTCAGCCACATTGCCCGTTATGAAAACAAAATCGCTAGCCGAAATATTCGCAAGAACATTACTGTCCCATGATATGCCATCAATATATCCGGTCCGGTCTGAGAATTCCAGGATTGCATAGTAGCCACCGTCCCGCTTATCTTTTACTGTCTTCTTGGTAAGCACGAATTTCTCTTTGACGGTTTGGCCCGATCTCAGCTCGTTGACATACTGGCTTTTCATGATCTTTAAGAATCTCTGAAATCCATATTAGTTAGATACCATTCACTAGCGAGCAAGAATTCTTACTTTGTTAGTGATCGTCAATTTATGGTTATTTACCTGGTGTTTCTAAATGAAGTATTTTCTTCTTAATCAAATCCAATTTTTCGTGTAGTGTTCTCTCTTCCTTCTTCTCATTCTCCAGGGCATTCAGCACCTCTTCTCGCTTCTGCGAAAGCAAGCTGATCTCAGTATTCAACTGGGATTCTTCTTCTTTCAGCTCCTCAAGATGTTTGATCAATTTAACCTCGGCAGACTTCAATTTTTCGACCGATTGAACAAGCGGATCACTTTCAGCTTCTTTCTTTCTTGTCTCATATTCATCGCTAAACTTCTGCAATTCCAGTTCAGCATTCTTGATATTATCATTGACTTCGTTGAGCCTGTTCTGCGCTTCATTCTGCGCCCGTCTTAAAGCTTCGATTTTTGGCGAAAAAATCTCCTCCTGGCGCGTATTCATTTCAGCAACAAGTCTTGCCCTGGTGTTGCGTTTTGATATCAGCATCACAAAAAAAGCGATAAATGCGAAAACAACACCGGCAATAATCATGATCGGGTTTCTATCATCTGATGATTGCATATGTCGCACATTCGGCTTAATACCGAAGTATAGAACGCCAACTCTCATCTGCCCGACATTGATGCTGAAACCGCCTTCGTAGACACCTTTCCCTTCCCTCACGGCACTCGAACCCGCAGCCAGGATGTTTGTACTGTACACTTGCCCAATTTTCGATGAATCGCTCGAGGCAAGGATTCTGTATTTGGCATCGGTGATATAGACAAACGTCAACTCGGGTTCATCTTTCTGGAGTCGGGTAATGATCTCAGAGAGTTTTGCCTCGTCACCCAAGATAACTGCATCCTCCACGAATGCAGCATGGGCTATGGAATTCCCCAGGCTCGTCAATCTTTGAACAGTAAGTTCTTTCGCAAGCTTGGAATTTCCAACATCCTGATGAGAGAAAAGATTCGGGCTGAAAAAAAATACTGCGGTAAGGATCAGTATCAGGAAAAGTACGATTAAAGAGGCTGCACCTTTGGACATCTAGCCTCCGAAACTAATTGATATACGATGTCCTCCACCGAGGTCGAAATAAGGAGAATAAGAATAATCGAATAAGAGCCTATCTTTTCTTATTCCCATACCAACGGTAAAGCCGGCAAGAAACCCAAGACCCTCAGCCCTTATCGCTGACAACAAAGTACTGTAAGATGCTTTCAAGTGCAAGAGAGAATTGACGTAATAAGCCCCGCCAATTCTCACTCCAAAGCCGAGCAGCGCCGGCTTGACCAAGTCCACGCCAAACCAGCCGGCATCCAGCATCTTAGCTGCGCCGAGTGTAATTTCATAGGGAAAAGCCTCGCGTGATTCTATGAAGGCTTTAATACCGTAGCCGATATTCTTGACGGAAAATCCTAATTGAACACCTGGTTCAGGAATCATGTAGATGGCGCCTATGTCGGCTCCAATACCCAAAGCGTTCAGTGTGTCGATATTGGAATAGACCCCTTTTAATGATACCCCGATACCGATGTCATTGAAGAAAAAACCCTTGCCTACGTTGATATCAATATGATGAACACCAAAAGTCCCGTATTCCTGCCCTAACTCATCGACCTTCTTCATGCTACCGCTGTAAAAATACCGCACACCAACGCCGATCTGGCGGCGTTCATATCCAAGATATCCAAAATGTGTACCGTCAAAATAGTTGAGATATGATATCGAGTATTGTGTAATATCAGAAAAAGCTAATCCGCCGGGGTTGTAGTGCACATCGTAGCCATCACCGTGCAATGCATAGCCCATACCCGCCCGATGGGCAACTGGGTCAACCGACAGAAACTCAAAACCAATCGTTGTGATCAATGAAATAATTGTTACTAGCATCGAACCTCCATCGTGCTATTATAACCCCTGACATTTAAAAGTCAAGAACCTTCTTTTTTTAAGACCTCCGTGATTCGCGGCAGAAACAACGAGTTTCGGGTAAGCAGATTGTTGATGAGTTTGGCAATAGTCAATCCCAGGGCAAAACCTGATATACCACAAAGTATTGACCACGTTTCACTCCAGCGCGTGCCGAAAATCAGACCCAAAACCGCCAGGATAACCGGCAAACCAAAGAGAAAAAAAGCCGACAAGAGCGCTTTACCCGGTGCTTGCTCCACATACACATCATCTCCAACTCGCGCATGCTCGCTATTCTCAACCAGAACGGTGTGTTTTGAACCGGCTGCATGGCAAAGAGCTCCTGCATCGCATTTTTTACATGCCTCACCAGGCTCAAAACACACGGTCGCCCGTGATTCACCCAGCACAACAACCCGCCCGATCCTTCGCATAAACCATTATAAGGAGAATGCCCAGGATGTCAACTCAATAAACCTCTACTCATGCATGAACAATCCATCTTTTCTTTGCCACGACATTTAGACCTCATACCCAGTATCCTCTTTGCGAGTCCGGCGTTTCGTGTTACCGTTGACCAACCAAACAATTCGACTATAATATCTAATGGATGAGGCGCATATCAGTAATTTACAGGACATTCTCAGGCAAGCTGAGACAAAACTCCCCTATGCAGCGGCAACCGCTTTCAGTAACCGCGGCATCGAAATAGACCTCGACAAAAAAGAAGAGCATCTGTCATCAATTAAGAGCAACCTCGGTCTGGTGCTTTCGATATTCAACGGCGAGTATTTCGAGGAATTCGCCACCGATAAGCTCGAGAAAAATCACCTCATGGCATTTTGCCGTAAGGCAATCGATGGCGTAGCTGCCAGGCAGAAAAAATACAATATCACCGCTCCGGCGCGGGGTAGTCGCTCCTTCAAGACCGAAGAGAAGATAAATCCTGATAGTCTATCAACAAATGAAAAGATCGACATGTTCAGACAGCGGCGGGCAAGAATCCTTGCCGGCAAGAATGTCGTCAACTGTAAGATCATGTATTCGGATGAGTTGAAAAGCAAAATATTCATAAGCAGTTCAGGGATAACGAGTGAGGAAGTGAGAAATGTTTCTTACTACCTCATGGTTTACGTATCGGACGGTAATACTCTTAAGTACGATTATACTTCGGCCGGTGGAACGGGAGGTCTGGAATTGATCGAAATAACCGATAATCAAACAGACGAACTGGTCGAAAATGCCAACAAGCTGCTGCATGCTGAGAGCATCAGGCCTGATTTCTATGACGTTGTAGCGACGCCCGAAATCGCCGGACTCATTGCTCATGAGGCCTTCGGCCACGGGGTTGAGACTGACATGTATCTTAAGGACCGTGCCCGTTCAAGGGAATACCTAGGTGAAGCCATCGCCTCACCGCTCGTCAACATTGTCGATGACCCAACATTGCCCGGAGGTTATGGTTCATACTTCATCGATGACGAAGGGTTGACGGCCCACCCCACCTATATTATCAAGAACGGAAGATTCATCCAGGGATTGACCAATCGTTATGCGAGTTCGGTCCTGAGATTACCGGCAACTGCGAACGGACGGAGAGAATCATTCACCCGGAAAGTTTACACCCGTATGTCAAACACCTTTTTCGAAGCAGGAAAAAACAATCCCGACGATATCATCAGATCAGTGGATAAAGGCATCTATCTGATCAAAGGACTGAGTGGCATGGAAGATCCCAAGGGTTGGGGAATACAAGTTTTGGTCTTATACGGTAAAGAAATAAAAGGAGGCAGGTTAACCGATCGGATTTTTTCGCCCTTGGGCATAACCGGTTTTGTCCCTGATCTTTTGAGCAATATCTCAATGGTTGGCACGGACTTCAGAGTGGATTTAGGCATGTGCGGCAAGGGTTACAAAGAATACATCCCCGTTTCGAGTGGGGGTCCGCACATACGGACCCGAGTACGTTTAGGATGAAGAGAATCACCACCGAAATACAGAATTTCGGCTTTGATGATTACAGGGTAATTGAAATTGATTCTCGAGAGCACCAGTTGTACTTGCTCAAGGACAGGCTCGAATCAAAACGCACCGTGGACACCCACTACTATGAAATCACGGTGTACCTGAACCATAATGCACAAACGGAGAAACTGCAGGGCGAATACACGTTTGTCTATAAACCCGATACAGATCTAAAAGCTTATTTAGAGCAGGCAAAGATTGTTTGTGCCCTGGTCAAGAATCGGCGTTACTCACTTGTTGACTCAACGACTCCTTCCGAAGTCAAGGTTATGGACCCCAGATTACATGATCCGCTGAAAACTGGCCAGCTGCTGACGGAGACAATACATAAACATAGCAAGGGGACGTACATACATCTGTCGAGCGCCGAACTCTATCTCAAGAAATCAGTCGTTACCCTGGCTACTTCCACCGGTGTAGAGGTTACCAAAGAAAAGGGGTTGATCGAGCTCGAAGCATCTCTCTTGGGAAAAAGAGGAAAGCGGGAACAGGAACTGAACTTTCACATTCAACGGCGGAGCGTCGATGACCTACACCTGGAAAAACGCCTCCGGGAATTCGGAGAGCACACGCGAAATATGCTCCAGGTTCAAGTTCCCAAAAGCGGCAAGGCAACTGTGGCGTTTCCGGTTGCTGACATCTTTGAACTCCTCAGTCCGATCATTTTTCACAGCTCGGGGCGGGCTAAGGACAAGGCAATCAGCCGCTTCAAACTGAAAGAAAAGGTCGTCGAGGCTGACTCTAACACATTCACCTTGAAAAGCAGCGGGCTACTTCCATACGGTCTCTACAGTGATCCTTTTGACGATGACGGCATACCCGGCCAGGACCATACGATCATTGACCGTGGAGTTTTTGAGAAGTACTGGACAACAAAACGTTATGCTGACTACCTCAGGATTGAACCGACCGGCGCATTCAAGAACCTCGTTATTGAACCAACCATCGAAATTACGTTCGACGACAATGATTATTATGAAATCGTTCAATTCTCAGATTTATCTCCTGATCCAATCACTGGCGATTTCGTGGCCGAAATAAGGTTAGGGTACTATGTGAAGAATGGCAAAAAAACACCGATAAAGGGCGGTTCAGTCAGCGGCAATGTTTTCGAGGCCTTGAAAAGTGTTTACTTCACCGATCAGAGTATATTTGAGGGTGATTATCTGGGGCCAAAGATCCTTGCATTGAAAGACTTATCTATATCTGGCGGGTGAAGCAATAATTTTGAATCCCTCTGTACCCGCTGCCACCGAGTCAGTACTATCTAATCCTTGATTCATCTATAACGGGTCAGACAGCTTGACATTATGCCATATATTAATATAATCTTAGATTAAAGAAAGTTTGGAGGTTTTGTATGCGTAAGGTTTTTCTCATCCTTATTCTGTTCACGGCACTCGTTAGCGGTGCTGGACAGCGTCCGGGTGCGGTATTTCTCCTGATTTGGCCAGGAGCAAGAGCGACCGCACTGAGTGGCGCGTTTTCCGCAGTAGCCGATGATGCTACTGCCTGTTATTACAACCAGGCGGGACTGGCTTTTATGAATGGTACCGCCGTCACTCTGCAGCACGCACCATGGTTACAAGCTCTTAACGAAGATATGTATTACGAGTATCTCGGAGTCACGAAATCTTATAAGGCCGGCACTTTTGGATTGGGCATAACATATTTGACAACCGGGCCCACTGAGGTGCGCAATTTTGAAGGCGTTTATCTGGGAACTTACACGACCTTCGATATATCGGTCGGATTGAATTATGGTGTACCACTCAGGCCGAATCTTGGCCTCGGGGTAGGCTGGAAATTTGTATATTCCTACCTCGTACCACCCTGGGTCTGGGGCAGAATGCCGGAACTCGGCATTCAGAGCGGTGGCATTGGCATAACATATGCCTTCGACATAGGTACTATGTACAAACCATTTTCTTTTCTCACGGTTGCCGGTGCCCTACAAAATATCGGCCCGAATATCAGCTACACAGAAAGTGGAGCAGCCGACCCTCTTCCCTACACACTAAGGCTGGGCTTGAACTTCCAGCCAATAAATTCCCGCGTACTACGTATTGCCTTGATGGCCGATATAACCAAAATTCTGGTTGGTATGTTTGCCGACGAAGAAAATTCCTTCTTTGAGAATTTAGGCTACGAATTCCAGGAAGCATGGAAGGGCTTTGGGTTGGAAATCGATTATTACAATTTTGTCAGGTTACGAGCCGGATACTTCATTGACAGCGAAGGAAAGAGAACCGGCTTCACTTATGGCGGAGGCGTCAAGGCCGGCGGTTTCTCGCTCGATGTCGGTGTTGACCAGAACATATACGATTTTCCAACAACGAACCGTAAGTTCTCGATTGCCTATCAATTCTAAGGAATATCTAAACAAGCAAACTTTATAGTTTAGCAAAGATAACTGAGGTTCACAGAGCGACAACTGGGTAGATTTTTCTTTACCCATTTTGATTACGTACGCTGATACATTTCATCTCTTATGGTTAATACACCTGATTATTTATATGCTGAGCGATGTCAACCACGGAGAAGACACATTTGAAAAAACACAGAATCCTGATTGTTGGTGCAAGTGGATTCGTCGGCAAGAACCTGGTACTCCGATACACGCAAAGGGAACATGTAACTATCCTGGTGCGTCCCACTTCAAACATTGCATTATTCAAGAACAATCCCCGAATCAGGATCTTATATGGCGACCTAGCTGAAAACCAGGGATTAACTGACGCCCTGAAGGGCATCGATGTCGTGATCCATTGTGCCGCTACAACCATGGGTCGGAGTTACTGGGAATTTCACCGAACCAACATCCAGGGAACTAAGCATCTGATAAGTGCTATGCTCGAGAGAAATGTGCGCAAGATGATATACGTCAGCTCTCATGCCGCGTGCGGCCCTTGCTCCGCTAATATTCCGTTACACGAGCATGACCCTAAAAAACCAGTCTCTTTTTATGGCCGCACAAAGAACCTCGCGGAAAACCTGGTCGCAAGCAGCGGATTGGCCTTTACGATTATCAGACCGGTCTCGGTGTACGGTCCTCACGATAAAGAAATACTGACCTATGTCAAACTGCTGAATCGTGGTATCTGTCCGGTTGTCGGGTTCGGCACGAAATACCTGAACCTTATATATGTAAATGATCTAGTCGACCTTATCATGAACACCGTCGAGCAGGATCACTTCCCGAACACAACCTACTTCGCAAACGATGG
The DNA here is from genome assembly GCA_049679205.1 of bacterium. GTDB lineage: Bacteria > Hydrothermota > Tepidihabitantia > SM23-42 > SM23-42 > SM23-42. The sequence goes on from JBAUFP010000304.1 coordinate 15,375, forward strand.
CCAATGCTATTCATTGGATTCTATTCTCGATACAATCGCGGCTATCCTCAACAAACGCAGCCTGAAGGTACGCGTACCAACTGCCCTTGCTCTTTTCATCGGATTGTTGAACGATGTTTTCATATCACCCAGTAAGAGACTGGTCACGCGCGACAAGGTCAGGGAACTCGCGTGCCAGTATTGGGTTTGCAGCAGTGAGCATATAAGCCGTGAATTGGGATTCAAACCCCGGTATACATTCAACCGGGGCATTATTGAAACCATAAAATGGTATCGAAGTCAAGGTTACCTCCGATAACCGGAATTCTAATCAGTCTTGACAAAAAACACACCGCAAATATAATAATGAGGGATAATTGAAATGAGCTGGTACGCCGGATATACGAAATGCAATCATGAACGTGTCGTGCATAAGATATTGCACGACAAAGGCATTAATACTTTTCTACCCGAAATCATTGTTCCGAGCCGACGCAAGAATCGCAAAATACTGATCAAGCGCCCGTTGTTCAGAAACTACTTGTTCATTGAGTTGGATGAGATACGCGAGAACTGGATGAGAGTATTCCGCACGCCCGGGCTTGCCCGGATATGCGGCAACGGCCGCCCAACACCCATCCCCGATGACGATATCAATTCGATAAAGATATTCGTCAGCAGTGACCGGAACCTCTATCCCCTGCCCTTCCTTCACATCGGGGCACGGGTTCAAGTAATGTCCGGCCCCTTGACCGGAGCAATCGGTATTCTTGTAAAAGAAGACAGAAAAAAGAGACGCCTATCGGTTTCGGTTGAATTGATGGGTCAATCAGTTGTCGTATCGTTGTATGACGACGAAGTAAAACCTTTCTAGACCAACTGCTGAATTCCCGTTTCTAAGAACATATTTACTGCTCATGGGACCGTGCATCCTGCGTCTGTTTATCTAATGGTAGGACCTAATGCCGAGCCTTACGTAAACCTCATCCATTGTCTGTACGGCTATCTCCTTGGCTTTTCTTTGTCCTTGGTTGAGGACGTCAAAAACATACTTTCGGTCACTGCGTAGCTGGGCTTGTTTCTGCTGAATTGGCTCCAGTTCCTGGTACATGTTATCCAGCAGGATCTTCTTGCAGTCAAGGCAACCGATACCTGCTGCGCAGCATTCACGGGCACAATACTGAATATCCTTTTCCTTTGAGAAACCCTTGTGCATTGTGAAAATATTGCAATCCTCAGGATTTCCGGGATCTGTTCTCCTCTTCCTTCGCACATCGGTCACCGCGGTCGACAGCTTCTTCCATATTTCTTCTTTTGTCTCATCTAGATAGATGCAGTTGTCGAGCGATTTGCTCATCTTATTAACCCCGTCTAATCCCAGGATTCTCGTCACCTCACCCAATTTCGCCTCTGGTTCAGGAAAAACCGACCCGAAACACGAGCTGAAGCGCCTAACGATCTCGCGGGTCAGTTCCAGGTGGGGAAGCTGATCATCACCAACCGGTACAACTTCGGCTTTGTAGATTAGAATATCCGCCGCCATCAATACTGGATAGTCAAGTAATCCCATGTTTACATAATCTGGATTCTGCTGCCGCTTCTCTTTGAAGGTCGGTACCCTCAGAAGCCATGAAATCGGCGTAATCGTATTCAATACCCAAGCCAATTCGGTGTGTTCGGATACTGTAGATTGCACCATGAGTACGCTCTTTGCAGGGTCTATACCAGCCGCCATGTATTCCACAGCACAGTCAAATATACTCTTTTCCATTTCCTCCGGGTCAAAACTCACGGTCATTGCATGGTAGTCAACAATGCCGTATATGCAGAAATATTCTGCCTGGAGCGATATCATATTGCGCATCGCGCCAACATAATTGCCCACATGCAGCCTTCCTGAGGGCTGAATGCCGCTGAATACTCTCTTTTTCTCATGCATACGTATATAATATACAAAAAACCTGTGTAAAGTCAACTATTGACAATTTTGTCATACCGCTTATAATTAAGTGTGAAGGGAAAGATATTGCACAACAAGGAGGTCTATGAGGCGTTTAAGCGTCCTGATTTTTCTTATCTGCCTAGCCTCAGGTGCTTGGCAATTCAGCGAGGAAATCGCACTTTCTAAAATACAGCAGGTCAGTGACCTAGCGATTAGTGATGACGGAGAGATCTGGGTACTCTCCTCCGCAGCAATTGCGAAGATCGAAGGCAAGAGTGGCAATCCGTTGCTCTCCAGAGAAACCCAGAATGCAAGAGCAGTTGCGGTTCTCAATGATAACATCTATTATATTGACAGCAACAACCGGCTTCTATTCTACGCGACAGAAGGTGAAGAGAATATTACCGCAACCAGTCTCTATTTCAACAACCCCATCCAGATTCAAGCGCTGTCGGTCAACGGCTCGCCCGGACTCATCGTGCTCGAACCTAACCGACTGGTATTCGCTGCTCCGTTTGAGAAAATGGGCTCGCTCAGCACCAATGCCGATCGTTTTGCCATAATCCCGGCCGCCAATTACGCTGAGCGGCGCACGCCTATTTTCACGCTCAATGGAAATAGAATCTTTGCTTGGACCGGCGGTAGATTCATCAATCCTGACAACTACACCAGCAAACTAGTCTACAGTACTTCGAACAGCATCATTGATTTTTGTGCTGACCTAAAAGGGAACCTTTACATCCTATGTACAGACTCGATCACGGTTCTAAACGATGATGGTGAGTACAAAGGAAAAATAGGTGTCGGCAACATTTCTTACGGTTCGAGAATTCTGGCGAATCCTGCAGACAATAGTTTGGTTATCTTTGATAACAATGCCAAAAGAATCCAGATTGTATCCCAATCCGGCCGTGATAGTGAAGAGCTAATCGTTTTGAACAAGAACCGTCCTAATCCTGTTGACAATTTCACGGAAATTTCATTCACCCTGAGTGAGCCTCTCTATCTGACCATTACCATCTACAATCTGATCGGAGAGCCAGTCAAGCAGATTGTCAAGGATCATTATCTAAAGGGTACCCACCGGGTCGTCTGGAAGGCGGTTGATGAGCAAGGCAATCTGGTGCCGAACGGTGTATATTTCTACCGGCTTGAATCTAACAAGGGCGTTGCCATAAGGCAATTAATTGTGCTCAGATAGTCACGGGTTGCATGACCCGACTGCTCGAGCTGCAGTAAAATCGGGTCTCTCCTCGATCCGGCATGTATTAAGACGTCACTCCCTACTAGAGAGGTACACGAGTGTCCTGGTTGGTATTTCAGGCGGTATTGACAGCCTGGTGCTCTTGTTCCTGCTCCATAAATACAAAGACACTTATCAGCAGATGTGGCAAATTAAAGCCTGCCACATCAATACAGGATTTCCTGGCTGGAATCCAGAAGGTCTCCAAAAATTCCTCCGTGCACATGAAATTGAATCGATCGTGGTCAATACCAAAATATACAAAAGAATACAAAGAGTCGATGATAAGTGTTTTTTCTGTTCCCGGGCGCGGCGCAAGCAGCTCATGGAAATCGCTGAAGAGTCGAATATCACTAACATCGCACTAGCCCATCATCAAGAAGATGTTGCTGAAACACTGCTCCTTAATATGCTATATGCGGGACGGATGAGTACGCTTTTGCCCAGACAGCTGATTGTCCATGGTCGT
>JBAUFP010000305.1:0-26668 GCA_049679205.1 bacterium
TGTCTGTTCGAACCGGGATTACCGGTCAATAGAGAATTGTTGACTAATATGTTACAGGCGACAGAACTTGCCATCGATCACATAGAATTACTGAGCGGCGAAGACGCTGCGCAAATCATCGCGCAGATGGCCGAGTGTAATCACCATCAAATGGCGTTGCTCGAGAAAACGAGGCAGCATGCCTGCGACGGCGACAAGAGTGTAATCGAAGATGCAATCAAGACGTGTTTTGAACAACACGATTGTATTGAATGTATGCAGAATCCAAACTCCGGGCACAAATCGCACTGCCCGTGTAGCGTTCCCGAGCATACTCTCAACATTTTTTAATAACAAAAGAAGTAACCATTCAACTTAAAGATGAACTGCCTGGTGTTTCGGGCGTCAACTATGCATTTCGCGCGTAACTTTTTTCCGTGAATATACGTCAGACCGAGTGAGAGCCATTAAGGGGAGTAAAAGCATAGGAGCTGTCCTATTGGTTCCTCCCAACCGGTGCTTGCCTTTCCGGAGAAACTTAATCTGGTCTATGGGTAAGCACCGGCTTTTTTTGTGGCGTGTGTGAGGCCGTGAAGCCTCATTATGCAAGTAACCAGTAACTTAGAGAATACGCGTTCGTCTGTACTCAATATGGGTAAACTATGGCTTATGGTTCTAATCCTCGTTGTCTCTCTACCTCAATTAGGCAATGCGGTAACCGATTCCTTGGTGAGTCTCCGCGGGTTGATCGAGGAAGCAAGAGCTAACAATCCAGAGTTGCAGGCGCTGCGGGCCGATTATGAAACCGCCGAGTCAAGGATATCATGGTTCAGTCACGTACCTGACCCGATTGTTGCAGCTGAGTTCAGCGACAATATGACTATGTACAGTATTACGCAACAGGTCCCATTTCCCACAAAAATCGCCCAGCGTCGGGAGTTCGCAGAGAATGAGGCTGATTATTATTATTTCCTCTACATCGACAAGGAGCAGAGCATCATTCGGGAGGTGAAGCAGGGCTATGCGGAATTGTTCTTGCTTCACGCCAAGATCTCGGCAACCGAGAAATCGATAGCTTTCCTAGCGCAAATACATGATATTGCAGGGCAGAAATATTCAATTAATGAGGCACCCCAGGCAGAAGTCTTAATGGCGCAAGTACGATTAGCAAAGGCTGAAAATAGATTGATTCTGTTGAAGGATGACCTGATAATTGTCCAGGCGAGTCTCAATACTTTACTCAATCGCGATCTTGAAAGGAGTTTACCACGCCCGACCGAACCTACAGAAACGGTCGATACACTATCCTTACCATCATTATATGAGTTAGCTCAGGAAAACCAGCCACAATTAAAGGCACTTGAATTGAAAAAAGAGGGGGCAGAAATTAGATTATCCATGGCGAGACAGACCTATCTGCCTGATTTCGCTTTTAAATACACATATGAACAGAAAAACGATGATTTGCACAACGACAAATATATGATTGGCCTCACTATACCCATCTGGTTTTGGGATAAGCAGCGTAATTTTGTCCGGGAATCAGCTGCCTCCTTGCGGGGCACGTCAGCCCGTTACGAAATGATCCAAAATGCCACTCGGCTACGAGTGAAGGGGGCAAAGACACGAGTCGAGAAATATCAGCACACAATAGATTTATATAGAAACTCGGTTTTACCTCAAGCTGAAGCTGCTCTGAAGTCGGCGCTCAGTGCGTATGAGGTTAACAGAATTGACTTTCAGGCCTTGCTGGAGAGTGAAGAATTGTTGGTCGAAAGTGAATACGACTATGAGGAGGCACGAGCGAATCTATTCATTGCGATGGCCGAGTTAGAAGAAAGCATTGGCCACGCCCAATAGGAAACGAGGAGGTTTCATGTCATTGAGAACAATAGCGTCGCATCTTGTCCTGCTGATGCTGGCAACATCGCTGCTGATTCTTTCTTGTGGCGAGAGAGCACAGAAAACGGAATTGGATAAGAGCTTGATCGGCACGCAAGCAATCTGTCCGGTGACCGGTGACGAATTTACGATCCACGATCGCACACCGGTTGTCAAATACAGGGAAGGGCTTTATTATATGTGTTGCCCAGGTTGTGATACAGAGTTTATGAAGGATCCGGAAGAGTACATAATGAACATGGGTCAGAAAGAGCGATCAATGGAAGAGGAAACGCACGGAGAGCAGAAAATACAATACTGGACATGTACAATGCATCCCGAGGTCAAGTCGGATGAATCCGGTAATTGCCCTATTTGTGGCATGGATCTGATTCCGGTATATGAACGTAGCGAATCGGATAATACATTGAACTTGAGTGACCGAGAAATAGAACTGGCGGGTATCAGAATGGTACCCGCCACACGTAAACACCTTTACCGAGAAATACACATCGTGGGTATGGTCGCTCATGATCCTGATTTGGTGATCGCACAGGAAGAATATGTGAACGTACTGGAAATGAGCGAGATGATGGATGCCGATGATGAGCCGGCTCAGGCCCGAGCAGAGCAGTTGATCAAGAGTTCAGAATACAAATTAAGACTATTAGGAATGGATATGGCAGAGATCGCGATTCTGAAGAGGACAAGAAGATCTGAAAAATCTCTCATTCTACCTGAGGGTCGAACTTGGATATATGCTGACGTTTATGAATCCGATCTTGGCTGGGTAAGGAGGGGACAGCAGGTGTTTGTCACGTCGCGTGCTATTCCGGGTCTAGAACTGGCGGGTAGGATACGATCCGTCGGACCTGTCCTCGACAAGATGACACGCGCGGCAAGCGTGCGGATACAAATGACTAGCGCGGAACCTATTTTGACACCGGGGATGTATGTCGAAGCGAGAATTATTGCGCCATCTGTTATTTCTGGGACACAAGGCAAAGGGATGATGTTGGCAGTTCCAAAGGATGCGGTACTGGATACAGGTGATCGAAAGATTGTTTGGGTGTATCTTGGTGAAGGTCAGTTTCAGCCCCGTCTTGTGAGATTGGGCGCTCAGGCCTCGGCACATGGTGAAGATGATGGTGCTCGTTACTATCCGGTACTCGAGGGACTGACCGAGGATGAGATGGTAGTGACAAAGGGTAATTTTCTGATCGATTCTGAGAGCAGCCTAACCGGTATCGCCGCGATTGGCTATAGCGGTGCATTGGGTGTCCAGGAAGGAGACAGGGCGCCCACGGGTCACCAGCACTAGTTCTGGCGGATTGATGATCGAAAAGCTGATTGAGATTTGCCTTAAAAACAGATTCTTGGTTATTAGCGTATTTGTACTGATACTCATTTGGGGCATATTTTCATTTCGTAATACTCCGATCGACGCGATTCCTGACATCGGAGATCTTCAGGTGATCGTTTATGCGGATTGGCCTGGACGTAGTCCCCGGGACATCGAAGATCAAGTTCTTTATCCCCTGACCACGAAAATGATGGGAACCCCGGGTGTTAAAACGATCAGGTCATCCTCAGCATTTGGTTTTGGTCTCGTAAATCTAATTTTCAAAGAAGGCGTTGATTTCTACTGGGCAAGGACCAGGGTACTTGAAAGACTGAATTTTGCCACCGCGGACCTGCCGGCTGATGCACGAGTTACCTTGGGCCCTGATGTCACGGCCGTTGGTCAAGTTTTCTGGTATACGCTGGAGAATGGTTACTACTGCTCTGCGCATCCTCAAGAATCTTATGCGCAACCAGGTAAGTGTCCTTTGGACGGGCGACAACTAATACACTCGACTTTCGATTTGGGTGAATTACGTAGTATCCAGGATTGGTATGTTCGTTATCAGCTGAATGCAGTGAGCGGCGTTTCTGAAGTGGCCTCGGTTGGTGGGTATGTAAAACAGTATCAGATCGACCTCGACCCCTACCGCATGGTACATTACGGTGTGCCGATTATGAAGGTAATTGATGCGGTCAGGAGGTCGAATATTGATGTCGGCGCCAAAGTATTTGAGGAGGGCGGTGTTGAATTCATCATCCGGGGCGTTGGTTTCATAAGTAAGGTTGAGGATATCGAGGGCATTGCCGTCGCCGAACGTGATGGGGTGCCCGTGTACCTGCGGGATATTGGCGCGGTGACCATTGGCCCTGATTTCAGGCGGGGTGCGCTTGATAGAGCAGGCACCGAGGTAACCGGTGGTGTTGTGGTTATGCGTCATGGCCAGAATCCATTGAGGGTGATTCAGGGAATAAAGGAAAAGATCGGAGAATTGGAAATCGGATTGCCGTCCGGCGTGAGGCTCGTTCCTTTTTACGACCGCACAAATTTGATCCGTCGTGTTACGAACACCTTAAGAGATGCACTGATTCAAGAAATCCTCATTACGATATTCGTGATTGTGATTTTTCTGTTTCATTTCTTTGGTGGCATGATAATCTCTGCCGTGTTGCCATTGGGTGTTTTGATATCATTCATCCTGATGCGCATCTTCAATATAGATGCGAATATAATGTCATTGGGTGGTATTGCCATAGCGATCGGGGTCATGGTTGATGCTGGCTCCGTATTGGTCGAGAATATATACCGCAGGATGGCCGAGGCCCAACAACGGGGCAGGTTGCGTTCAGACGAGCGTCTTGAAATATGTATTGATGGTGCAAAACAAGTCGGCCGTCCCGTATTCTTTGCGCTGCTCACAACAATCATCGGTTTTATCCCGGTATTCGTTTTGACCGGCCAGGCGGGTAGGCTATTCAGACCCTTGGCCTACACCAAGACCTTTGCCATGGTTGGCGCGGCGCTCATCGCAGTCTGTTTGCTTCCAACCCTTGCATACTATTTGATTCGTGGGCGATTGCGTCTGCCCGACGAGAATATTATTTCACGAGTTCTAAGAAGACTATATTATCCAGTCATCAGATGGTCTTTGGGTCATAAACATATAATAGTCATTTCCTTTTTGATATTTCTCATTGTTGGTTTAGGCACGTCTTTTTTCATTAAGCAAGAATTCATGCCACCCCTGAACGAGGGCGATCTTCTGTTCATGCCGGTTTTGTTGCCGGGTGCTTCTCTTACACAGGTCATGGAAATAATGCGCAAGCAAGATATCATAATCAAGGATGAGTTCCCGGATGAGGTTGAGTGGGTGGTTGGAAAACTCGGCCGTGCTGAGACATCAACCGATCCCGCACCGGTGACGATGATCGAGACGATCATACACCTGAAACCAGAGAATCAGTGGCGTAAAGGAATGACCCGTGACCAGTTGATCCGTGCAATCCAGGAGAAAACAAGAATCCCCGGGGTAAGTCCGATCATGACCCAACCGATACGTAACCGCATAGACATGTTGGCGACCGGTATCCAGACTCCAGTTGGGATAAAGGTTTTCGGCCCTGAACCGGAGCAAATAGAACGGATTGCCAAGGAACTCGAAGCGATAGTCGGCCAGGTGAAAGGTGCGGCGAGCGTCTACGCAGAGCGAATTGGAAACCGCCCGTATTTTGAGATCGAGATCGACCGTAATCAAATTGCGCGCTACGGTATCAATCTTGGAACGGTGCAGGATATCATCGCCATGGCGGTTGGTGGGATGAATATCACCCAGACGATTGAGGGGAGAGAGCGGTATCCAGTGCGCGTACGCTACATGCGCGATTTCCGAGATAGCCCAGAGGCTCTGGCAGATATTTTCATCCCGACATCGAGTGGGGCACAAGTACCGCTGGGTCTTTTGGTGCATTTCAAGAAGACACGTGGGCCAGCAATGATACAGGCCGAGAATACCATGCCCTATTTCAGAGTTTTTATCAACGTTGACCAGGAAGTGACCGGGCTTATCGATTTTGTGCGAAACGCGCGGCATACAGTCGATAATAGGATTGCATCGGGGAACCTGCAAATACCATCGGGATATTACATTACGTGGAGTGGACAGTTCGAGTCCGAGGTCGAGGCAAGGAACAGACTGGCGATCGTATTGCCGATCTGCTTAGCAATAATCCTACTCCTGCTGTACATGGCTTTCAAAGACCTGGCGCTGGTTCTGATTGTGGCCGTGGGGTTACCGTTCTCGCTGGTCGGAGGAATAATTCCTCTTTTCCTGCTGGGGTTCAAATTCTCAACCGCGGTGTGGGTGGGTTTCATTGCTCTATTCGGAGTGGCTACGGATAATGCAGTTGTATTATTGACGGTATTCAAGAGCAAATTTGATGAGAAAAAACCTTTGAGTACTGATGAAGTACGCGAATTGGTCATAGCAGGTGGGTTGTTACGAGTCAGGCCAATCTTGATGACGGTACTTACCACAGTATTGGCTCTGTTGCCGATTATGTTCTTCACTTCGGCCGGTTCTGAAGTGATCAAACCTATGGCCTCGCCAATCATTGGCGGTCTTATAAGCGCGACGTTTGCCAATCTGATTCTCGTGCCGATTGTATACTCATGGATCAGAGAGAGGAAATTATCAAAGGAATAATCAAGTTTTAATACATAAGGTGTAGTGATCTTAGAAGTTCGATGCGCAGCACCGATTTATTGAGATCCAGGAGGCTATGTGAAGCTTATCAAAGCATATATACGAACTTACATGGCCGACAAAGTCATCCATGTACTGGGAGAAATTAGGGCGCCTCGATTGACGGCGATCGACATTCGCGCTATGGGTGATGAAATTGATCCCCAGCATCTTGAGGTTTCCTCTCAGCACGCAGGAACGTATACGACAATGGTGAAGCTTGAAATAGTGTGTGCAAATGAGGAAGTGCAAAGAATCAAGGACATCATTGTTGAGAACGCACGTACTGGCTACAAGGGAGATGGCATAATTGTTGTCTCGCCGGTTGATGAGGCAATGAAGATACGTACTGGTGCATTAGAATGAGTTTCGGGCGGTACTGTCGGAAACTGTTATGTTTGCTTTGTTGACATAAGAAAGGCATGCCCTATAATTAAACGGGAGGTAAGATGAATTATGGTTTTGTAAAAGCTACCCATTTAGACTTCGACGCCGCTTTGGCACGAGTAGAAAAAGAGCTCCAGCAAGAGGGTTTCAAGATACTGACGAGAATCGATGCCCAAGCCAAATTCAAAGAGAAGTTGAACATTGATTTTCCAAAATACATGATACTGGGTGCATGCAATCCTAAAATGGCACATCAGGCCATTACCCTCGAGTGGAATATTGGTTTATTACTGCCCTGTAATGTTATTGTTTATGAGAAAGAAGATAGGGTATGGATCGGAGTGATGAAGCCGACTGAAGCAATGGCAACTGTGCAAAACGAAGGATTACGGGGATTGGCGACAGAAGTTGAAGCAAAACTGAAGAGGGTTTTCGATAATATCTGAGGAGGGTATTGTGAGATTATCGATTCTTTTGTTATCATTATCGGCTCTGATTTCGTCGTCATGCTATTATCCGCGAGGATGGCACATGATGGACGATTGGGGTCACATGTCTTGGGGTTATGGAGGTGTGTTTATGTGGTTAATATTCTTGGTCTTGATTGGTATAGTGATATACTTTGTTGTACGCGGTGAAAAATGGATGAAGCAGGGCCGTAGTGAGGGGACTGTGCTCGACATCCTAAAGAAGCGCTACGCCAAAGGAGAAATTACCAAGCAAGAGTATGAAAAGATGAAGAAAGAACTAGAGTAGCTGCGAATCGAAGACTCTTGTTATACTTTCCAGTCTTTTTGCCAAAGATAAAAGGAACCGGTTACAATAATGGCGGTATCGGGCCCGGTGTTTTTAACCGCGGATTGAATCGCCGCTTCGACTGAACGGGACACACAGATGTGCTCCTGAAATTTCTGTGCTGTCTGGATTAATTCCCGGGGCTCCCGTGCCCTCGGATTATGGGATTTGACGAGGAACACGCTCTTGGCTTTGGGAAAGATGTGCCTGAGGCAGTAGCTAATGTCTTTGTCCTCGTTCGCCCCAAAGACGAGTGAAAAATCCGCGATCTGGAGCGTCTGAAGGTTTTGCTCCAGGGCTTGAAATGAATCGTCGTTATGTGCACAATCGAATATCACGAGCGGCGTTTCCGAAACAACCTCAAAGCGTCCATGCAATTGGGTATGCTCGATGCCTGTTTTTATTGCGTCCAGGTCAATATGAAAACCCATTGTTTTCAACTGTAATAGTACGGCTATTGCCAGCGATAGATTTTCGACCTGATGGTTCCCGATTAAAGGCAGCAAGGTATCCAATTCACCGATCCGGCCGGAAATGCTGACCTGGCTGCCCTTGAGTGACTGATCAATAACCTTGAACTCATGCTGTTCATCAGCGAAGATAATACTGCTCTTGTGGTCTTGGGCCGCCCGCTTGAGGATTTTCTCAACCTCGGGTTTCTGGTGGATGGTGATTAGTTTACCATTATCTCTGGTAATTTCAGCTTTTTCGCTGGTAATTTGTGATAGCGTCGTACCCAAGAGGTTTGTGTGATCGAAACCAATTCTCGTGATAACTGAAATTAGTGGATCGGTTGCATTCGTTGCGTCGAGCCGGCCGCCCAATCCCACTTCTAGTACTGAAAAATCCACATGCATCTCCAAGAAATGCAGGAAAGCAATAGTGGTAAGCGTTTCGAAAAAGGATCGGGCTTTCTTTTTCTTCGTAATGAAAGGTTTGATCCTTGATATGTAGTTATCGAATTCAGTATCGGTGATATTCCTGTTGTTGACCTTGATTCTCTCATTTACCTTTTTAAGATGGGGTGAAGAATACAAACCCACTTTATAGCCACAGTCGATCAAGCAGGCACTCAATATTGCTGCGGTTGATCCTTTACCTTTGGTGCCGCCAATCAGTATGACATTTTTCAGCTTTTTGTGTGGGGCATCGAAATGGACAAGAAATTCCTTATAGGCATCTAGATCATAGTCATAGCCTACAGTTTTTTCGTAATCAACTAGGGAATATAAGAAATCTTGAGGAATGTTCTTCAAATAGCCCGGGGTGCTAATGGTTTCATTTTGAGGGCAATATCCAGTGCCTTGGCCGAATGGGTCAATGCCCCGATAGAAGCAAAATCGGCGCCTGATTCAGCAACGTCAGCGATGTTATCGAGGTTGACGCCGCCACTTACTTCGATTTCAATGCCTTCTGCTGTCGCGTGTATCATGTCGACCGCCTGAGCTATCAGGTTTTGTCCCATATTATCCAGCATAATCCGATTAACCTTGGCCACAATCGCCTCTCTTAGCTCCGCCAATGTTTTTACCTCAACCTCGATGAATACTTTTCGTTTTCTTTCGCGTACCCGGCTCACTGCTTCGGTTATGCTGCCGGCGATCTGGATATGATTGTCTTTGATCATGACCATGTCGTACAAACCGAACCGGTGGTTATCCCCGCCACCCACGCGTACCGCGTATTTTTCCATGATCCTCAAGCCAGGTGCAGTTTTTCTTGTGTCGAGCACCTTAATATTTCCTTTTGTGGCACCAACGAATTCCCTGGTTAGCGTCGCGATCCCACTCAGGTGCTGTAGGAAGTTGAGTGCGGTCCGTTCACCCTTGAGACAGGCTGAAGCCTTGCCAATGACAATGGCGATCGTAACGCCGGGTGATAGCGCGCTTCCGTCATCCAATTGTTTTTGGAAGTCGATTGCCGGTTCGAGTTGTTTAAACACCATTTGAGCGATATCAACGCCGCACAATATACCATCCTGTTTGGAGAATATGACACCCAGTGCACGATCATTTTCTGGAACAACGGCGTCGGTTGTGATGTCGCCGCGCCCGACGTCCTCTCTTAACGCTGATTTGATGATCTTTAGGAATTGACGCCTTTGTTTGTCACTTTTTTGAACCTTTTTGATATTTCCTCCCCTCGTATATCTCTAACTTGCGCTTGATCCTTTTAATCTTGTCGCGTATTTCAGCGGCCTGTTCAAATTCTAACAGCGCGACTGCGTCCTCCATTTCCTTGTAAAGACGGGTGATTTCTTCCATACTTACTTCTTCCTGTTTCGTTTCCTTTGTGATACGGTCGGCAACCGAGGTCGTCCTCATTATTTCATCGTGGCTCTTGATGATGCTTCTCGGCGTGATACCATGTTCCTGATTATATTTAACCTGCTTGTTTCGTCTTCGTTCCATCTCTTCAATGGCGCGGCGCATGGAGTCGGTGATTCCGTCAGCATACATGATCACCTCGCTGCGCACGTTGCGAGCCGCACGGCCCGCAGTCTGAATGAGTGAACGCTCGCTGCGTAGGAATCCTTCGCGATCGGCATCGAGGATCGCGACGAGTGCCACTTCGGGCAGGTCCAGTCCTTCACGAAGCAAGTTGATTCCGACCAGCACATCAAATTCGCCGAGCCTGAGACCCCGCAGGATTTTAACTCTCTGGATGGCGTCGATCTCGGAATGCATGTACCTTACTCTGATACCGATTTCGTTAAGATACTCAGTAAGATCCTCGGCCATACGCTTGGTGAGGGTTGTGACCAAAACTCTTTCTTGTGCAACCACCCTTTTTTGTATTTCATCTATCAGATCGTCCACCTGGTTCTTGGCTGGTTTGACTGTTACCTTCGGATCAACGATTCCGGTTGGCCGCACGATTTGCTCTACCAGTCGATGCTCTGACTTCTCGATTTCCCAGTCGGCCGGGGTTGCTGAAATGCAGATCGCCTGACTGATCAGGGACTCGAACTCGCTGAATTTTAATGGCCGGTTCTCGAGCGCAGTGGGCAGCCGGAAGCCGTGCTCGACCAGTGTCCTCTTGCGGGAGTGGTCACCTTCATACATCCCATTGATTTGCGGTATTGTAACGTGAGATTCATCGATGACAACCAAGAACTCATCCGGGAAGTAATCAATCAAACAGAATGGCCTTTCGCCCCGCTGCCGGCCTGAAAGGTACATGGAATAGTTCTCGATACCCGGACAATAACCGAGCTCAATGAGCATTTCGATGTCGAATTTCGTTCTTTGCCGCAAACGCTGGGCCTCGAGTAGTTTGTTCTCGTCTTTTAATTCACTGATCCTATCCTTCAGTTCGCGCTCGATGTGAACCACGGCTTCTTCGATGCGCGGCGTGGTAGTGATGAAATGCTTGGCGGGAAATATAACGACGTTGTCCAACTCTTTGCTGACATGTCCGGTCACCGGATCAAAACTTTGGATGCGTTCAATTCGATCATCGAGAGTCTCGACCTTGATCCCATATTGCTCGTCGGCCGGATGTATATCTATTGTGTCCCCGCGTACCCGGAAGGTGCCGCGTGAGAAATCAATATCGTTTCGTTGATATTGGATTGATACAAGGGCGTTTAGAATTACATCACGCCCTTTTTCTTTACCTTTTTCCAAGAGGACAACGAGTTCTTTAACCTCATCAGGCGAGCCGATGTTATAGATGCACGACACCGAGGCAACGATTACAACATCGCGCCGGGTAAGTAATGCCGACGTGGCGCGCAACCGAAGTCTTTCAATCTCTTCGTTGATTGATGCATCTTTCTCGATATATAGGTCACTTGACGGAACATATGCTTCCGGTTGATAATAATCGTAATAAGATATGAAATACTCGACCGCATTTTCTGGAAAAAACGCTTTGAATTCTCCGTACAGCTGGGCAGCTAACGTTTTGTTATGAGAAATGATAAGCGTCGGTATTTGGATACGCTCGATGACGTTCGCGATAGTGAATGTTTTGCCGGAACCGGTGACGCCAAGGAGTGTTTGATACTTCTTGCCTTTCTTCATACCCTCAACCAGTTTTTCTATTGCCGCTGGTTGGTCACCCTTTGGGGTGAAGTTCGTAATAAGTTTAAATCTCACGTTTCAAAATGCGAAATGATACTGGATCTACCGAGAGTTTAAGCTTTTGAGAAAAAGCCGCATATTTATTACCGTCCATAAGATCAACATATGTACCATCCCAAGCCGGTAGTTCAACAAAGGACTGGCCCGAACCGCAGTTCAAAACCACGATAAGCCCCCCGCGGTCATAGGCATAGACCTTTTTGACGTCATCGACGTAGAGGGTGAAGAAGTGCCGGCTCGAGATCTCCGGGTTTTCCTTACGGATCTTGATGAGGCTGCGTATCTTGTCCAGTAGTTCTCCGTTCTGCTGTTCAGTATTCCAATTGAAGCTACCCCAGTTCAGGGGAGCACATTCGGTCATGCCAATTTCGTCGCCGTACAGCATAATCGGTGAGCCACAGGAAGTGAATATGAAGGCATACATTATTTGGAGCAAGTCGTGATCGGCGATCATCCCGATACGTCTTGCATAGTCATGGAAGCCAATGAGGCTTGCACAGTTGATCTGGGGTGGTTTGAGAAAAAGCATATTGTGGATGATACTATCGAAGGCGGCGGTTGAAATCGTGTTATTCACGAAATATTCAACCATTGTCCGCGTGAACTTCCGGTCCAAGCAGGCGTCAGAATCCAGAACCGTATGCATGCGGTAATCACTGCTGATAATCATTATTTCCGGGTACTTTGATTTCATGTTGTTGTATAACGTCTTCATGAAGTCGGTATCAATCTCCTCGTGTTCTCCTATGTAAAAACCATCAAAGCCGAAGTGCGCCCAGTAGTCTATGAAACCCATGAGGTAGTTCTGCAGCTGTCGGTTGCGCAGATTTAGTAGTGGGAAGCGCGGGTCAGCACGCCATGAATTGTATTTCATGCCCGCAGAATCTGTGGCCATAGACTGGATTCGATACCAGTTAGCATATCTTGATAGATTGCCGTTTGTGGAAACATCACTGAACGCCGGGAAATCCACGCCCGTATGCGTGAAGACAACGCTCAAGATGATTTTCTTGTCGATTCCGTGGATTGCCGTAATGAGTCTCTTTAGATTATTAGTATCACCATATGCGGGATCAATAGTCGCATAATCTCTGGGGTTCAGCTTATGGTTTGAGAAGGACGTGAATATGGGTGACAGAATGATAATGTCAGGATCGAGCGAAGACAGGTAGTCGATCTTCTGGAAGACGCCCTCGAGATCCCCGCCATAGGAGGACCAGTCTGCTGGTTTGCCTTCCCACTCAGTCTTATCATCTGGATCATTAAGCATGTCGCCGTTGTTGAACCCATCAATATTTATGAGATAATAGCTCTTCCCGGCAGCCCAATTTGGTACCTGTAGCATGAGGGCCGCGGCGCGAAAGCTGCCTTCTACGGGTAGTCGCAGCGAATCCGATTCATCCTTTACCAGGAAGCTATACGATAGAGTTGTGTCAAAAGGCGCCAGGTTCGCGATATAATAATCGAAGTGAGCGTCATGGTATCCGATGTTCATTTGCACACGGCTTGTTCCACTGACCAGATATGCTTCGTCAATGTTGTTCTTTGAGACTTTTATTCTCATATCACCGGCTTGTGGATTGACATAGAAAATATCCGTGGGATCATGGAAGATACTGTCCGGATGGACGGCAATTGCCAGGCGTACGGAAAGCAGTAAGAGAAATTGTATTTGCCGCCACCCCTTCATAGCAAAATTCTATGTAAATCTCCGCATTTGTCAACAATGGTGCTTTTCTTAAGCGATATTTGTCAGTATCTTGACAGATTTGTCTAATTCTATATAATTATACTCGATGGAGGAAAAGGTTTCGCTGAAAACGGTTAGATCCGATGCCTTTCCTACGCCCGAAGAAATTGTTGTCCGACTCGACAGGTACATTATCAGTCAATCCGAAGCGAAAAAAGCAGTCGCGATAGCCCTGAGAAATAGATGGCGTCGGCAGCGGGTGCAAGGCAAGATAAAAGAAGAGATTTATCCTAACAACATAATTCTCATTGGGCCGACCGGAGTAGGTAAGACAGAGATTGCCCGCAGGCTAGCCGGTTTGGCGCGGGCCCCATTCATGAAGGTTGAGGCATCGCGCTTCACCGAGGTGGGTTACGTGGGCCGCGATGTGGAATCAATGGTCAGAGACCTGGTTGAAATATCGGTTAATATAGTGCGCCAGGAGAAAACAATTATGGTCCAGGAAAAGGCTGAGCAATACGCCGAGGAACGGATTCTTGATATTCTCCTGCCCTCACCGGCGAAGCCTGACGAGGATAAGACAGTCATTGATACAGGTGAAACGATTCGAGATAGCAGGGAAAAAATGCGGAAGCTCTTGCATCAGGGCAAGCTAGATGAGCGCATCGTTGAACTTGAGGTTTCACGACAGGCAGCCGCGCCCTTTATCGAGATTTTCAACCAGAGCGGTATAGAGGATTTGAGTGTCGCATTGGAGGAGGCATTTGGCAGCAAAATGCCAAGGCGCAAGAAGAGAAGGAAAATGCCCGTCAAAGAAGCTGTGATATACCTGCAGAACGAGGAGGCAGAGAAGCTCGTTGATATGGACGAGGTGATCAACGAGGCACGGCAAAGGGCAGAGAATTCAGGTATTATTTTTGTGGATGAGATTGATAAGATCGCAGGCGGTGGTACGACAAGCGGCCCAGACGTGTCACGAGAAGGCGTCCAGCGTGATCTGTTACCGATTGTTGAAGGCTCAAATGTGATGACCAAATATGGCATGATTAAGACCAATCACATACTCTTCATCGCGGCCGGGGCGTTTCACAACAAAAAGCCTTCGGACTTGATTCCCGAACTGCAAGGCAGGTTTCCGATCCGGGTCGAGCTCGGGGCTTTGAGTGAAGAAGATTTCCGACGCATCCTGGTGGAACCAGAGAACTCATTAATCAAACAGTACGTTGCCCTGCTGGCAAGTGATGGTCTTATGTTGGAATTCTCGGAAGATGCGATTGATGCGATTGCGCAGATTGCCGCCCAGGTCAATGAGACCACTGAGAACATAGGTGCCCGCAGGCTTCATACCATCATGACCAAACTCCTCGAAGAATTACTTTTCAGCGCTCCCGGTCGGGAGAAAAAAATCAGAATCACACGCGATTATGTGGATGGTAAATTGGGTGATATCGTGCGAAACGTGGATGTTTCAAGATATATACTGTAGCAACAGATGAAGTTTGACAAAGTACTATTGGTCTTGACCGATGATGCAGACCAATCAATAATGCCGGATGCGGTTCAATTCTGCAAGAATGCAGGCAGCAGACTCTTTGTTTTATTTGTTATCGAGCCTAATCGAATCGCACGCCTGGCGAGTCTCACCCAACAAAAAGTCAAGGTTGTGCATAGCAAGACCGAAGAGGACGGCTGGAAGTTGCTGTATTTAGTGGAAGACGATGCAGTTGAGAACGGCGTTTGGACATCATTACACCTTGAAGAAGGTCATTTATCGCAGGTGGCAAACCACTATATTGAATCGTACGGAATCGATGCCATGTTGGTCAAGAGAAAAGATGAATTCAAGAGGATGTTTACAACGTGCTCGATCCCGATAGTTGGTTTATAAAAACCGATTATGTTATGCGGTACAATGCTCTTATCATGTTAGGCTTTGATTAAGGTCAAGAGGAGGTTTGATGCAACTGAAGATCTCTGAGTGTCTTAAGCCCGAGGCAATAATAATGGAGATAAAGGCGAGAGAAAAGATCGCCGCCATAAACGAACTGGTAGCACACATGGTGAAGCACAAATTGGTAGACGATGGTGAAGAATTCATAAAGGCGCTGGCGAAGCGAGAGAATCTCGAGTCAACGGGCATAGGTGACGGGATAGCCATACCTCATGCTCGTACAAACGCGGTCAAGGACCTGATGTTGGCTTTTGCCCGCTCTCCCAATGGCATAGATTTTTCGGCGGTGGACGGCAAGCCTTCGCATATCATTTTTCTTATTGCCTCGCCCGAGAGTAAGAAATCAGAGTATATATTGGCACTGGCAAAGTTATCGAGATTGTTGCGTAAACACGTGGTGCGCGAACTCTTGCGGAACGCAAAGGAGCCGAAGGACATCATGGAAATCATCAAGAAAAACGAGGAGTGATTTTTTGTTCAAGAATCTTCTTATGTGCTTTATTTTCGTACCCCTGTTTGCGGACAAGTTAATGATACCGATGGATTTGTCCCAGGTCGATCATCTTCAGGCGTATGGGGTTGCCTACCGCGTGATCGAGGCGGGTGTTGATATTGAGTGGTTGCTAAATTTCCGGGGCGGCTCGTTCTTGATGGAATATAGTAAAGAGACCGAACGAGAGTGCGCGGTGAGTGGCGTGCGTTGGGAGGTTGTACCATCGTCCGAGGTGTTGGAGATCTATCAAACCATCGAAGAAAACAATATGGAAACCGTGCTGCTTGAAAAGGCACCGCGGATTGCTGTGTACATACCGGAAAACTTCGAGCCCTGGGATGATGCGGTCACACTTGCCCTTGAGTACGCGGGTATTCCATATGACCAAGTCTGGGATGATGATGTTCTGGCCGGCGTGCTCGTGAAATACGACTGGCTGCATCTTCATCACGAGGATTTCACTGGCCAGTATGGTAAGTTCTATGGTAACCATCACAAGACAGATTGGTATCAAGAAGAAGTGAGATCAAATGAAGAGATGGCACGGCAGCTCGGTTTCGCAAAGGTCTCACGAATGAAGCTTGCCGTAGCACTCGTGATAAAGGAATATATTGCGCAAGGTGGTTTTGTATTTTCAATGTGTTCAGCATGTGACACCTATGAAATCGCCCTGGCTGCCCAGCAATCAGATATCTGCCACAACTTGTTTGATGGGGATCCGTTTGACCGGGACGCAAACAATAAGCTGGATTATTCGCAATGCTTGGTTTTTGAGAATTTTCAGGTAGTGCTCGACCCACTAGTATATGAACACTCAACAATTGATGTTGTCCAGGAGGCAAACAGGAGAGGCCCCAACACTTATATTTCTCTCTTTGATTTTTCTGCGAAATTCGATCCGGTTCCCTGCATGCTCGTGCAGAATCATACATCGCTGGTTAAGGAGTTTCTCGGTCAGTGTTCGGGATTCCGACGGAACACAATAAAAGTTGCCGTGCTGGTTCTGGGCGAGGTCGCCGGTACCGAAGAGGTTAAATATCTGCACGGTGATTACGGCAAAGGAACCTTCACCTATCTTGCCGGGCACGACCCTGAAGATTATCAGCATTTTGTGGGTGATCCGCCAACCGACCTTAATATGCATCGGAACTCACCCGGATATCGTTTGATTCTCAACAACGTATTGTTCCCGGCCGCGCGTAAGAAGGAGTTGAAGACATAGAAAAGCACAAATTCCTGATTCAGACAAAAGAACTGGACGGTCAAAGTCAGTATGAGTTCCACGGACTCAATGCTTCTGAAATCGGGCTGGAGAAGAAATACCCACTGAAGTTTAAGAAAATTGATGCGGAAGTGAGTTTACAGAAATCTTCGATCGGCATCAGAGTAGACTTCAGGGTTGTATACAGTGCCGAATTTGCGTGTGTACGGTGCTTGGGTATATATGGACGCGACTGTGACGTCGGGTTGTATCTTGACTATGTTGAGGGCGAAGATCCTTATTCTAAGATCGATAATGTGGAACTCACGGCACATGAGGCGGACAAAGTTTATTATCGGGGGCCTCAAATCGACTTGGCCATTGGTATACGCGAAGCCATCATTTTGTCGCAGCCAAGCATGCATCTATGCAAAGGCGATTGCCGGGGTCTGTGTCCGGTTTGCGGAATCAATCTTAATACGGAATATTGCTCCTGCAAAATGGATAAGGTTGGCTCTTTTACTCCGCAAAAAACCGAGCACGGAAAGACCTCTGCAAAAAAAGGCAGAAGGAAACGTACAGAGTAGAAGTGAGCTAGCCCCATGATCACGTCTTCCTTGATTCCCTAACATGATACTGCTGCTTGTTTTTTCACTGTCAATCGACAGCATTCTCAATCAACCCGAACTGCAGCATGCTCAGGTTGGGATGATTGTGTTAGACCTGGAAGGAGATAGCATTATTTATACGCGCAATTGCCAGAGGAATTTGGTGCCCGCTTCCAATGTTAAGATAATAACGAGTGCCGCCGCTTTGACATTTCTTGGCCCGGATTTTCGTTTCATAACGAGGCTCGCGCTGAATGGCAAAATGCAGAAGAATGAATGGGACGGCGACGTGATTGTTGTGGGGGGTGGTGACCCGAGTTTCAGCCTGGAAGACTTGGAACATTTCGTCACGGTTATTAAGGATTATGGGATTTCTAATATAACAGGTGATATCATCTTGGATGACGATTATTTCACAGATGAAAGGTTGCCCATTGGCTGGGCATGGCATTACCTGGATGCACGTTATGCTGCGGAGATATCAGCGCTTTCCGTGAACCGTAATGTCGTGAATGTGCACATCGAGGCGACAAGGCCAGGCGCACTGGCCAATGTCACCCTTGAACCGCCCACCAGATATGTCAGGCTAGTCAACACAATGAGGACGAGAGCAAGTGATGACAGCATAATCATTTTCCGCAGACCTGAGGCGAATACGATCTATGTCGATGGGGGCATTGGGTACGGGCACACCCGTGATATTGAAGTTGCAGTAAAAGATCCAACCATGTTTTTCGGCGAATACCTTAAGGAGAGGTTGATCTCATCCGGAGTGAAAGTAAATGGTCAGTGTATAAAAAGCGAGGGATCGAGTTCATATAAGTTGAACTCCACATTGGAGATAGTTGATTCAGTTCTATCGGTTCCCATGTTTGAGATGATCAAAGAGCTGAACACCGAGAGCGTCAACCTTTATGGTGAGGCGGTGCTCAAAACACTAGGTTCGTACTATTCCAAGGAAGGCAGTTTCCGGGCTGGTGTTTTGATTATTAAAGAATTCATGAGACGCTGTGGTGTAGACACGGCTCTTATTGCCCTATACGATGGCTCTGGTTTATCTCGACACAACCTGCTTTCTCCCT
The DNA here is from genome assembly GCA_049679205.1 of bacterium. Classification (GTDB taxonomy): domain Bacteria; phylum Hydrothermota; class Tepidihabitantia; order SM23-42; family SM23-42; genus SM23-42. The sequence continues at coordinate 18,739 of JBAUFP010000305.1, forward strand.
ACGATATAGTGCTTGTCTTACGCTACATGTATCATTCCGACATATTTGACGAATTCTTCGGATTACTACCGGGCCCGGGCGAGGGCACATTGGAACGTAAGTTCAGTGTCCTGAACGGTCTCATGCGTGCCAAAACAGGAACGCTGGACGCCGTGTCGTGTCTATCTGGCTATCTGCGGCTGAACGACAAGGACTACTGCTTTTCGCTGTTATTCAATAATTTCACGTGTACCAACCGGAAAATCGAAATAATTCAGGAAGAAATATTGAGGGAGTTGAAAAAATTCTTGGAAGAGGAGGCATAATGCCATGGAGATAGATCTTAAGAAAAGAAAATATGAACGTGAGGAAGGGCGTCTGATTCCAAGGAAAAAATACCCGAATCCTTTTCGCTACGTGGGCGGCGGTTTCATCATTACACTCATTATCTTGGTCGTGTTGTTTAGGATGATTGTGTGCTGATATTTGATGACCGTCTGATGAAGCAATGACCCAAGCATGAACCGAGTTTTTGACCTGCATTGTGACACACCATATAAGATTGCAGAACGGAAATTCAATCATATAGAACCTTCGAGATTATTTCAGCAAGGCTACTCCGGAGCAATATTTGCTCATTTTGTTTATCCGAAAGCCAAACATCCATTTGTCGATGCAGTGAAGATGATCGCCTCGACCAGAGCGTATCTTCATAAGCAAAAAACCCTGCAATTAGCTCGGAATTATCACACGATGGATAGTAATAAGGCCAATATCTTACTGGGCGTCGAAGGCGGCCATATTTTCGATGCTGTTTTTGGACAAGTGGAAGCGCTCCATGGTCTGGGCGTGCGGGTATTTACCTTGACCTGGAACAATTCTAATCGACTCGCCAGTTCGGCTCTTGAGGCTGACAAAAGAGGTCTGACAAAACTGGGTAGAGAATATGTCAGGAAAATGAGGAAATATGACATTTTTCTGGACATGTCACATGCTTCAACCCGCACCGTACTTGATGTTTGCGAAATTTGCGAAAACACAGTCATCGCGTCGCATTCGTGTGTGAGGAAATTAAACCCGTCTTTCTTGCGCAATATTGACGACCGTGCGATAGCGGCGATTCATGAACGGGGTGGTGTTGTGGGCATAAACTTTTCGAAACATCACCTGGGTAAGCACAGTGTTGTCGAGCATATTGATTATCTTTGTGAGAACTTCGGTGTGTCCTGCGCCGCGATTGGCAGTGATTTCGACGGCATAACCGATCCGGTGATCCGTAATCCATCAGGAATTAGAAAATTAGAAAAAACATTGCTTAAAAAGGGTTACGGAAAATCTGATATAAACAAGATATTCAGTGGAAATTTCCTGCGTGTATTTAGAAAAAGCGTAAAGCGTAGTGCGTAGAGCGTATTGCGGAATTTCGTATTTCGATATTCGAATTTTCTGAAAGAAAAATGGAGGTGAGCGGACTCGAACCGCTGGCCTGTGCGTTGCAAACGCACTGCTCTCCCGCCTGAGCTACACCCCCAAAGGGGGACTCTGTCCCCCTTTTCTCCAAAAAGTTTGCAACAAAAACAATACTTTTTGGAGACCTCGAATCCCCCTGCCCGGCGATCTCGTACGCTGGGCACTGTCTTACGCCGTGTAGGGAACCGAATTGTTTGTGTACTTACCTATTTCAAACACCATGTGGGGCATAGCCCCACACGAAATGGTTATTGGGTTAAGTTTGGGAAGCTGGACGTGAATACGCATACTTGATTCTCGACAGCAGGTTCCAGCATCCTAACCCTAATCCTTGAACCATCTTTTAAAATCTACCGAAGTTGAAATCCAGGCCGAAAGATTTGAAAAAAGTCTGTTCTTTGTCAAAGAGTCGATCTTTATTAAAATGAAAATCAATTCTGAAATCACGGATGCGTAGGCCAATTCCCGGTTCGACCTGCCATTCCGCGTTTTCAAAGTTTTCATCAAAGTGTTCAACGACACCACATCTCAGCACAAAAAGCCGGGTTAGTTTCAGCTCGACCCCGGCGTGGATGTGCGTTGAATCATGTTCAATATCACCGCGGCTGAAATCGTATTCCGCGCCGAGAAAGACAAACCCCTCGTTCAGGATAAGTTTCTGAAACATTACACCGATCTTATGTCTTCCATGATCGAATGGCTCGAACACATAATCGAATGAATACTTGGGTACAATATTGTAATCATTTATTCTTCTGACATAGCGAGCCGTGAACCTGTGCCATTTGTCGGTAACACCATCAAAGGTTAGAAAAGATGCATCAATATGCTGGTCGAAAAAAGTTCGCCCGAGACCCAAACCGAATCTGGTATTGTCCTTAATCGGTGACAGCGATATACCGACGTCGAAATTGAAAACATTGATCGCATATCCGAAGTTGAAACCGTAATCCGAGACCGGATTCTGCCAGCATGCAATGACGCCGTATTTGGGATTCGGAGTGGCTACTATGCCGAAATCCCCGGGGCCTGATCTGATATCGAGGAACAGGGTGTTTTCGTATGTCAATAAGCGCTGGGGGTAGATATCCGTGTAAATAATGTCGTCGATGTAATCACCGGCCATCAATGCGGACATGCGGGTGTGATTTGCCCAGACCAGATTCGCCCCCATCACCAGGACAAATGTTATGGTTACTAGTCTCTTAGACATGGTTGATTATAATCGTTGCTCTAAATAAGTCAAGCAGAAATTCGTGTATCGTATTCGCATGTCGTATATCGTGATGCAACCCGGGTCCGGTGTACGATTTACGATGGACCAATACGATTTACGTGAACAGTGGCCCTTGCTCTCGTTTTATATTGAAATGTTCGTAGGCGAGCGGAGTTGCCTCGCGCCCCCTTGAAGTTCTTTTGATGAAGCCTTCCATGATCAGAAACGGTTCAAACACTTCTTCAATTGTCTGGGCGTCTTCACCTACCGCAACAGAGAGGCTGCTGATGCCAACCGGGCCGCCCTGGAACTTTTCAATTATCGTGCGGATTATCTTTTTGTCCATTTCATCAAGGCCGCGCTTGTCAACTTCGAGTTTTTCAAGAGCATAATTGCAGATCTGGAGGTCGATTTCTTCCTTGCCCTCGACCTGGGCAAAATCCCTAACCCGGCGTAAGAGCCGGTTGGCAATGCGGGGTGTGCCTCTTGAACGGCTTGCGATCTCTTTTGCGGCGTTTTCCCTTATCTTCACATTCAGGATCCGCGCCGAGCGTTTCACGATATGATGTAAATCTTCGGCTGAATAGTAGTCGAGCCGGAACGTCATTCCGAATCGAGAACGCAAGGGCGAGGTAAGCAAACCCGACCGCGTGGTCGCACCGATTAGTGTGAAACGATTAAGTTTCAATCGTAATACCTGAGCGCCGACACCTTTGTCTTGCATGACATCAAGACAGAAGCTTTCCAAGGCAGGATAAAGGTATTCCTCGACCGCCTTGTTGATACGGTGCACTTCATCAATGAAGAGCACATCGGTATCGTTCAAGTTACTCAGTACACCGGCAAGGTCGAATGGCCGCTCCATTATCGGTCCTGAAGTCGGGTATATGTTGGCATCCATTTCACGTGCAATGATGTGAGCCAGGGTCGTTTTCCCCAACCCGGGTGGTCCAAAGAGCAGGATATGCTCGAGCGGTTCCTGACGCTTCTGTGCGGCCTGAATAAATACTTTTAGATTTTCGACAATCGACCTCTGACCTACAAATTCGTTGATCTTCTTGGGCCGTAAGGCTATTTCGTATACTTCTTCGCCTTCAATAAGCCGGTTCGTGGTCATCTTTGGCATATCATGTCCTTAGAGCTCGTTTCACCAGTTCCTCGAGCGGCATGTTGTTTGGTAGATCTTTCAGCCGCTGTATGGCTTCAGTCCGCGTGAGCCCCAGAGAACAAAGCGCGCTGATTGCTTGATTGAATACCGTGGGCTTCCCAACGAGACTGACCTTCCCTTTTAGCTCAAGAACGATTTTACTGGCCAGTTTCTTACCGATCTTCGGCACCGAAGAAAGCAATTCGATATCCTCCGTTTCGACCGCTTGCGTGATCTCTTCGGCGGAGAATTTTGACAAAAGATTCAGGGCGGATTTTGGTCCTAACCCGGGTACAGAGGTCAAGGTGTTGAACATATTCAGCTGTTCTTTATCCAAAAAACCATAGACGAAGGCTTCTTCTTCTTTGAAAAGGCATTTTGTGTAGATCATGATTTCTGCATTTTCTTCGACTTTGTCAAAAACTGAGAGGGGACATTGCACGATGAAGCCTACCCCCGACACATCTAATGTGAAAAATGGGGGTGATTTCTCGATGACTTTGCCCCTCAGTCTACCGATCATGGCTAGAAACTTTGTACTATCCGCTGCCGCGTTTGCGTATTGATCTTGCGCGCGGCTGTATAGGCAATAGCCACGGCATCGATAGCGTGGCTCGAAAATCTTTTGCTGCTTTTCATGATAGCCTTCTCGATAAAATACCTGACTTGTTTTTTTGAAGCCCGTCCATTGCCAGTAGTGGTTAGTTTGATCTGGGTTGGCGAGTATTCGACAATCTTTGTCGAACATGACAGCAGGGTCATGATTATCGCACCTCTCAGCTCAGAGGAGCGGATCAGACTCTGAACATTTTTATGATAGAATACTTTTTCCAGAGCCACAAAATCCGGATTGTTCTCGTCAATTAGGCACTTGATATGATTACAGATCTCGAGGATTTTGTGATATGTGTCGGATTGCTTGGGACGAATCGTGCCGCCGGTGATTTCGCTGTTGCTGTTGATTATACTGTAACCGGTAGCGGTGATCCCCGGGTCAATGCCAATAAGCTTCAACCTGTTTCCGAGGATATTTTTTCCATCACGTCTTCAGAGATGTCAAAGTTGGCGTAGACATGTTGTACGTCATCCAGTGCATCCAGAGCTTCGTAGAGCTTCAAAACCTTTTCCGCGTCTTTGTCGGTTAAAGGAACGGTGTTCTGGGGGACCTTTGTAATTTCACTGCTCGCGGCTTCAATTTTATTGTTCTGGAGTATGTCCTTTATCTTTGAGAAGTTCTCGGGACTGGAGATTATTTGGTAAAAATCCTCGTCGGTTTTCACGTCAGTTGCGCCACCTTCAAGAGCATAGGCGATGATTGCATCTTCATCGAATTTTTTCGCGTCCACGGAGATGATTCCTTGAGCTTGGAATTGCCAGGCAACTGATCCCGACGTTCCTAAGCTGCCGTTGAGTCTGGAGAGTACGTGTCTTATTTCTGAAGTTGCCCGGTTCCGGTTGTCGGTGACGACCTCGATGAGAACCGCCACACCACCAGGACCATAGGCTTCATAAGTGACTTCTTCTAGTGTCTGCCCATCAATCTCACCGGTACCCCTTTTTATTGCACGTTCAATATTATCCCAGGGCATGTTACTGGATTTGGCTTCATCAACGGCCGCGCGAAGTCGCGCGTTCGTATCCGGATCACCGCCGCCGTGTCTTGCAGCGATAGTGATTGCCTTGATCAGTTTTGAGAACAGTCTACCACGTGCTGCGTCTGCGCTTCCTTTTTTTCTCTTGATTTTGGACCATTTTGAATGCCCAGACATAAGTTACTCCTTTTGAGATAATTCTAATCATAAACGAGGGCAAGTCAAGCCCACGCTGTGAATGTTGTTACGAAATCAGTAATTAGTCATTGCGCTTATTTGCTTCACACATCAGCACACATGCGCGGCCTTGATTTCCGAACCTTTTTATCTAAACTTAATCTATGCAACGAGTCAACTGTGCGGTTTTGGGCTCGGGATTCACCGCGGTGGTTGCTCAGACATTGATTATTCGTGAGGCACTGGCCCTTTTCAGCGGCAACGAGTTGGTTTCCGGGATAATATTATCCCTCTGGCTAGTATTTAGCGGCATTGGCAGCCTCGTTTTCTCCAGTATTGAACTTAGATATGATCCACTCAAAGTCTTTGCCCGGTTGCTGCTAATACTCTCTTTCCTATTAGTTTTTTCCTTGTGTTTCCTCAGGATCGCACCCAGGATATTCGGTCTGCCCCTGGGCGAAGTCATTGACCTGGGCAGGATCATAATCATATCGGTTTTGACCTTGGCCCCGACCTGCATGGTCTTCGGCGCGCTATTCCCGGCCGCCTCGAGAATCCTTTCACCAGAAAGGGTGTATCTTTTCGAAGGTTTAGGAGCATTTTTCGGGGGAATTATCGTCTCGTTTTTACTGATCCAGATTCTTTCTTCCTTCGGGATAATGCTCATAGCAGTCGTCATTCTGATTTTAATAGTGCTGTTTATTGAACAGCGATTCAGGCTGTTTCTCTTACCGCTTTTGCTGCTGATCGGATTATTGTGGATCAATAGAGTCGAGTTCTTCTTCCGCAAAACACAGATGGGTGGGCAGGATCTAGTGGGTCTGGACGAATCAAGATACGGGATAATTGCGGTCACCAAGCCAAGCGACCAGTATAACTTCTTTACGAATGGATTATATGACTTTTCTTATCCGGATCTTTATTCAAGTGAGGAGGCGGTTCAGTATGCGCTGTTACTACATGTTGAACCACGTAATATATTGCTTGTGGGCGGAGGTATAGGGAACAGCATTAGCCAGGTGTTGGAACATCCAAGCATCGATCATATCACTTATGTTGAGCTGGATCCTCTCTTATTCAGCATGGGTGAGGAGTATCTGGGCGAAGATCTGGGCACTAAAGATAATCTGACTGTCATCTTTGGGGATGCAAGATACTACGTTAGAAATTCACCCATGGAATATGATGTGATTATTGTCAATTTACCAGACCCGGTGAACGCACAGATCAACCGTTTCTACACCAAAGAATTCTTCGCTGAGGCGCAGGATATTTTGAATCCGGGTGGCTTATTATCAGTGCGCATTACGGCGCCTCCCGATATCATCAGTCCACTTTTCGGGCAACTATTGAACACCGTATATAGATCGCTGAATTCATCGTTCAATCATATCATTGCGCTCCCTGCCGCCAAGGCGACGTTCATCGCCACTAACTATAAGATAGAAATTTCGTGCGTTACCGACATATTGAGCTCAAGAATCGATGCAAGGAATTTAGACTTGACCTACGTGAACCCATATTATTTTAGTTATGATCTGTCACGCGAGAAGCTCAACTATTTTAATGATAGAATTATCGAATCAGAAGGCTACATCAATAGCGATCTGAAACCGGTGTGCTACTACTTTGCATCTATTTTATGGGGTGGAATTCTTTCTGAAACTGCAAGAAAGGTCTTTATCGGACTGTTCGGCTTGCCGCCAGTTTTCTTCCTGCTACCGCTGTTACTGGTGTTTTTGTTTTATCGTCGCAAATCACTGGTCTATGTTTCCGTACTGGCGGTTGGTGCCAGCGAAATATCTGCCGAGGTGATTCTTATCGTTCTCTTCCAGGTACTCTACGGTTATATTTACGGTTGGATCGGTGCGATTATTGCTGCCTATATGCTGGGTTTGGCGGTCGGTACGCTCGGGTATTTGAAATTGCCTTTCTTAAGACGTAGGCCCATTGTCAGTTTGGCACGCGTTGAATTTGTAATGGCTGTCTATTTTGCAGTTGTGATTGCAGTCGCCCTGAACCAACCGCCGTTGGTGAACCTCGTCATCTCTTTGCTGGTATTTTGTGGCGGGTTGATGGGCGGATTGCATTTTCCTTTGAGTGTCGCCATCATCGGTAAAGAGAAAGCCGGCTTTGTGTACGGCATCGACCTCATTGGTTCGAGCCTGGGCGCTCTGGTTACGGCAATTGTTTTGATCCCGGTATTGGGCATTGTCTTCACCCTCGCTATTTTTGTATCTTTGAATCTCTTTGTTGGTATTGGCCTGAGTTTTATGCGCGCCGATTGATGACGGAGGAGAGCAGGTGCGTTCTTCTGTCGTCTATCAGAATAACAGCTTGTTAGTGTGT
>JBAUFP010000306.1:0-3051 GCA_049679205.1 bacterium
GGTTACCGGAGGCTTCCATCTTGTTAATGCTACAGAAGAGGAGGTCCTCGAGATATCTGCCAAGTTGAAACAATTGGGAGTGAAGAAACTTGCTCCATCGCACTGCACCGGGCGTGAGGCAACAGAAGTCTTCAAAGAAAAATGGAAGGAAGATTACATTCGGTTGTACCTCGGCCACACCTATCATTTTTGATTGTGCTTATCCAAACTACTATCTTCATGTAACAGCTATAAAAGCACGCTGATATTAACTGTAGGCAGAGTTTCAAGTCTTGACTTCTATGATGTATTCTGAATAATAACAGTATGCAGAAAGATTATTTTGCGCGCTTACTTTTGTCCATAAGCTTGGTGTTGTGTACGTTGGGTTATGCTACTTCAACAGAATACCTTGTAAGAATTAACGCTAGCATATCGCAGAATTTTAAAGTTTGTGAACTTGTTGATGATAATGCACTAATAATCGTTGATAAAGATAAGCTGGCAGAAATCATACAAGAAGGTATTGAACACTTGATTCTTGATGTTAACCCGCGTGGCAAGCTATATTTCTTTGTCTTTCCTGTTGCCGAGGATTTCGTAAACGTTGGTCGATTCGGAACAATCCTCGATCAGTATGACGAATGCTTACTTTTGCGCACCACAGAGGAAATGATTCCTGAGTTGAACAAATTGCAGGTCGAGTTGAGTCGCTTGACCCTCAAGCCGATCGTTAAGCGCGAAGTTCCCCTGTATGATTTTAATAGGATGTCTGTATCCAGGGATAGTCTGATCGAACAGATGCTTGAAGATGTCGATCCAGATAGTATTTTCAATTCAGTCTTGCGCCTGCAGCATTTTTATACTCGCTATTCAACAAGCGATTCCAATAAGATTGCGGCTGTGAACTGGATCAGCGATAGATTGATCGAGTATGGCTGTGATAGTGTTTACACGCAAACTTTCTCGCCGGTATACGGTGATAATGTTATCGGTATTGAAATGGGTAAACGATACCCCAGCACACAGCACTATGTCTTGATTGGCGCACACTTGGATGATGTCCCCAGCTTTGGCTATGCACCGGGTGCAGATGATAATGCATCTGGCGTGGCGGCCATGATTGAGGCGTTACGCGTGATGAGCAATTACAGCTTTGCGCACACGATACGTTTTGCGGCTTTCAACGCTGAAGAGCAGGGTCTGATAGGTAGCGATAGCCTGGCTTCGTTTGCATACAGTCAGAGTGATACCATTATTGCGGCCCTGTGCTATGACATGATCGGGTACGTGACCGCGCCGCTCTTGGATACAATGCGGCTCAGATATACGAGTGCGGTACCTGGATGCAGCGTGTTTGCCTGTGTGTTTTATCAAGCAGTTGCCGATACCTATACGCAGTTGAAAATACGTCATGTTCGCTACACGGGTACAACTGGTTCATCTGACCATGCCAGTTTTTGGAAGCATGGCTATGTTTCAACCGGTGGTATCGAACGTGTGCTATGCCCGGGTTACCATACTATAGGTGATACGATCGGACCGACCGGATTCAACAATTTGGATTTTGCCACGCAGGTAACCCAGACGGCGATCGGCGTGCTTGCCACGCTTGCCGTCCCGATCGACACCGCTCCCGGCATAAGTGAATTATCATTCAGTGAAATATTACCGGTATTCATGATCCAGCCAAATCCCGGGCGTGATATTACGGTCTATTTTGAGGTTGAGAAAGGTGAAGAACCCATCGACCTAACAGTCTATGACTGCCTTGGGCGCAGTGTGGTAAAGTTAGCTACTGGGCAATATCGGAAAGGCAATTATGTGATAAGATGGGATGGTCAGAATCCGCACGGGCGCGTGGTTGCACCTGGAGTGTATTTTGTTGCACTGAACATGGAGAATACGCAGCGGCACAGAAAAGTTATCCTGGTTGAGTAATAATAACATTTGAGAGAGACTGCCTTTCATATTGATAATATAGATATATTCCCGCTGACACCTAAACTCTGGGCTGACTTTGAGGAATTGCTCGGCAAGAAAGGTGCATATGGTGGTTGCTGGTGTATGTGGTGGCGACTGCCCCGCCGTGAGTTTGAAAAAGGACAGGGGGCGGGCAACCGGTGTGCGATGAAGTGTATTGTGGATTCGGGTGCTATTCCGGGTTTGCTGGCGTTCAGAGATAAGAAAGCAGTCGGGTGGTGTTCGGTCGCACCGCGCGAGCATTATGGTGTGCTGGAACGCTCGCGAGTCTTAAAACGTCTGGATGATCAACCGGTTTGGTCTATTGTGTGTTTCTATATTCATAAGGATTATCGCGATCAAGGGATCGGTGGAAAACTGATCCGGGGGGCAATACAATATGTGAAATCCAGAGGTGGTAGAATAGTTGAGTCCTATCCGACACGACCTAGATCACTCCAACCTGCTATATTCTGTTAACTTTCATTGCGGAACCAATCGATATTTAGACATATTTTTATTTGATATCATATTTTTGGTTTCTTTTGTTAACTTTTGGGTTGTTTTTTGTGCTTGATTTTTTGTAATATGTGTAGGGTAAACCAGAATAATGGGGTGGTTGCTACGATCGTGCGGCGAAAACGTATATCATCACGTTTATGCTTGGGGTAATGACCGGCATCCTGTATTTAAAGCTACAGGGCATTATCAAAAATATCTGATCCTGCTTGAGAAATATGGTTTCGCTTTTGACGTTGATATTGTAGCTTACGCATTGATGGAATCACATGTCCACCTCTCTGTGTATGATAGATCAAATAATCTATCTAATTTCATGATGAAACTGCATGGCGATTATGCAAGGTATTATAATAAAGTAAATGAACGCGTTGGGCATGTTTTTGGCGAGCGATTCAATAATAAGATTGTAGCAGCCAATATCTATGGGAAGTGGCTTTCGAGATATATTCATCGGCAAGCAGTGGAATCAGGTTTAGTTGAGGACCCGGCTGATTACCCCTGGTCTAGCTATCGTGTCTATGTCGGTTTAGAAACGAAGAAATATATAAAACCCGACATGATATTGATGCAGTTCGGTGATGATGAAGA
>JBAUFP010000307.1:0-2205 GCA_049679205.1 bacterium
GTAATATGAAGTACGCTGTGGAACGGATTAGGACGAACAAAAGGACCCGCAACTATCCCCCACTCTTGATCTTCAGTAATCCCTGTTTGCAGGTAGAAATCTAGATTGGTAATCGGATCGGTACAACATAAGCCACCCGTATATTGCGTGTCTGGCAAGTATCCGTTTACGTTAACATCAACATAATAATCATACGGTAAGAGACTATCAAAATAATAGGAACCATTCGACGCCGTAAAAGTTGTGCAGCATACTTGATATGGCAGTGGAGGAAAAATCACAGAGGGAAGATCAAAAAATGTCGCGGTAACACGAGCACCAAAAATAGGTTGGCTGTAATTGTCGTATACGTATCCTGACACCAAACAACCCGGATAATCATCGTTCGGTGCACCAAAGGTTGGGGTGGAATCAATGTACCAATCAGAGATCAAATAATAATCATCCCAGATATACGCATAACAATGAAACTTCGCAGCAGAGCAGTAATATGGAGGTGCCGGCGCGCAGCACCACGTGGTTGCATGGCCTGGATAGAATATGGAATCACCAAGAGACTCAACACCAAGAATCATTACGTAACCGGTATCCTCAGGTAATTCGAAAACGCCAGTCAATGCAGACCGGTCAATGACGGTCTGCCCCATTCCCGCAAGAAGAATGTTAGTATCTACATACGCAACGCCAGCCGGTGTCACTACCTCAGTGTTGTATAAATCAAAGGTCTCAGTGAAAATTGTATCCCCCGCAGCCGATTGAAGATACCGTAACTCCACACGTTCCGAATCATAGGGAGCAACTTGAAACTCGTTGATGACTTCAATCATAATCGGATTGGCACTGAGGACCAAGACCATGGCAAATAATCTGCACATTTTATTCATTCGAAACTCACCCCCTCAGAGTTTTATTACCTTTATTTTCTTCTCCGCAACATACAAAAAATACACGCCTGCTGGCAACTGCCTGCCATCAAAGCTGATAATATCATCTGCACGCATGTTTTCGATTTTCCCCACTAGTTCGCCGGTGATATCATAGATTTTGCCGATTTCATCGGCTTCAGATGCTGTGATATACAGGATATTGTGGAATGGATTAGGATAGACTGACAATCCACCAACGGCCATTTTATCACCGTATTCAGCAATCCCTGTCTGCAGATTGAAACACAAATTAGTCAATGGATCAGTGCAACATAGAATTCCGGTATAGTGAGTATCCGGGGGGTAGCCATCGGCAGATACAACTATGTAATAGTGATAAGGTAAAAGGCTATCAAACGAGAACGAACCATCTGACCAAGTATAGGTCGTGCAGTACTTGTGATGTCCCTGCTGATTATAGATGATTCCGAACCATTCATCTATGCTGGCCGTAACCAGAGCTTCGCCAAGAGGTTGAAGATTTGAATCATAGACGTACCCGGAAACTTCACATCCAGGATAGTCATCATTCGGCGTCCCGAATGTTGGGGTGTAATCGACGTACCAATCTGTTAGCTTCCACCACCACGGATGGTACCAACCAAGGGAATCATAAACAAAGCAGTGAAATTTCGCTGACGAGCAATTGGTTGGAGGTGTCGGTGCGTGTACCGGCCATACGGTGGAATGTCCCGGATAGAATATTGAATCCCAGACACTTATACTATCATTGTACATCTTAGCATAACCAGAATTATAAGGTAACCAGAACGATCCACCTAATACAGATCCATCAATCGCTAAGCATTCTGGCCCATGCAGAAAAATGTTTGTGTCAATGAAAGACGACCCAGCCGGGGTAACAACTACTGTATTGATCAAAGGCAGTATTGCTGTATAGACAGTATCTATCGTCGGCGACGCAAGATATCGTAATTCAATACAATCCGGCGATGAACCCTCAACCAGAAATTCATTTATGACCTCGGTGAAAATGGGGTTTGCAGTAATAATACAAGGAAGAATCAACAATATCCACCACTTCATACGCTATTCTCCTATATATTATTATAAGAAAGGAATTTTGGTTGTCAAGGGGCGATAGACAAGACAGAGAGACAAGGAGAAACTGAGACAAGGTGACAACGAGAAAGGGAGAATAGGACATAGAGAAAGGGAGCTCCGGAGAAGCGGTGAACTGCTCTATGATGGTCCTTACGAGACGTTCTCGATTCGACCTGCTTTTCGCAGGTCTCACTCGAACAATAAAGTGTTAGTT
>JBAUFP010000308.1:0-3502 GCA_049679205.1 bacterium
GGCAGTACCAGGCTCGTGTCCGGGTTTGTATCGGCGAGGTCGTTGTAAACGAGAAGGTAATCGTTGGTTTCGCGAAGGTACGTGGTGTCAATTGAGTTTGGAACCACTTGGGGATCATCCCAGGTGGTCGTCGTGACCTGCTCAAGCACTTCAACGTTATTATTCAGCACACTCTGTCTTGTGATCTGAGTCGTTGAGGTGCCTGCAGTTTGCGTCGTATCGACCAGGATCATCATATAGGTCACATCGTAGGTCCATTGATTTCCGACCGCCAATGGCAGATAACTTTCTGCATCTTCTTCACCGCCGCAACTGAAAATTAAGACGATCAACGGCAATAACCACATCAGTTTTTTCATATAACCTCCTTTGGTTACCATAAATTAATCGATAGTATACGCAGAAAAAAACCGAAGTCAATGTCATTGACTTTTAACTGGAAATAGATATAATATACGCGGGGTTGATTTTTTTTAGTCTTTTTTTGGTGATTTCCGGTTGTTTAACCTCAAAATATTCAATGAAACAGGAGGATTTATGAAGAAATATCAGAACTTTATTAACGGCAAATTGATGGATAGTAAATCAGGACGTACTTTTGAGAACCGTAATCCGGCGAACTGGGATGAAGTAGTGGGTGTGTTCCCCAAGTCCAATGTTGATGACTTGAACCTGGCAATAGCCGCGGCCAAGAAAGCATATATGAAGTGGCGCAAAGTGCCCTGGCCCAAGCGCTCCGAGATCATGAGAAAGGCGGCTGAAATCATGATTCAGAAAAAGGAACATGTGGCTCAGATCATGACCCGCGAAATGGGGAAGGTGATCAAAGAGACCAGGGGTGACATGCAGGAAGGCATTGATACGGCCCTGTATGCCGGGATCGAAGGAAGAAAGTACTTCGGTTACACCCTACCCTCAGAGTTGCCGAACAAGTCATGTATGACCATGCGTGATCCGATGGGCGTCTGGGGGCTCATTACGCCCTGGAATTTCCCTATTGCGATCCCTTCCTGGAAGATCTTTCCTTGTTTATTGAGCGGTAATACGGCGATCATAAAGCCCGCCACATATACACCCGCCTGCGTTGGTGAATTAGCCGAAATTCTACATGAAGCTGGCTTGCCCGATGGTGTATTGAATGTTGTTTACGGTGGGGGTAGTGAGATCGGTGAGGGATTACTGAACCATGCAGATATTTCAGGTATATCTTTTACTGGTTCTTCAGATATTGGCATGAGAATCGGTGAAGTGTGTGGTAAGACTTTGAAAAGATGTTCCCTAGAATTAGGCGGCAAGAACGGTCAGGTGGTACTGAAGGATGCGAGTCTGGAGCTTGCCCTGGAAGGCGCGCTCTGGGGCGCATTCGGCACGACTGGCCAGCGCTGTACCGCGACATCGAGATTGATTGTGGAAGAGCCAGTGTACGACAAGTTCGTCGAAATGCTAAAAACGCGGACTGAGAAGCTTAAGCTGGGTAACGGTTTGAACGAAGACATTGATGTTGGCCCGACCGTGAGCGAAGCGCAGCGCGAGTCAGTTCATTCCTATGTTGAGATAGGCAAGAAAGAAGGCGCAAAGTTGATCACCGGGGGTGAATTCTATACCGAAGGTGAATGCGCTAAAGGCTGGTTCTACAAGCCGTCGATATTTATAGATGTATTACCGACCATGAGAATCGCACAAGAAGAGATATTTGGACCGGTGTTATCCGTGATCAAGGCGAAGAATTTTGCAGAAGCGATGGATATTCTAAACGGCACAGTATACGGCCTATCCTCGAGCATCTATACAAATGATCTGCGCTGTGCACACAAGGCGATCGAGCTGGCCGAAACAGGAATCGTTTATATCAATGCGCCGACCATAGGGGCTGAATGTCACTTGCCGTTCGGCGGCATGAAGAATACGGGTAATGGACACCGTGAGGGTGGCTGGACTGCATATGAGATATTCACGGAAATCAAGACCGTCTACATTGACTATTCGGGTGCATTGCAGAAAGCACAGATTGACACGTGGGGTTCATGAAAGTGGTGACAATGACTAAGAAGAGAGCAGGAAAAAGCATGACAAAAACAAGGAAGTTAAACACGAAGCTTGGCAATTCTGGATTGCCGCAAAGGCCAGCGATCCAGACCCGTCTGCCCGGTCCCAAGGCGAAGAGCATTTTGAATAAAGACCACAAGTATGTCTCACCTTCTTACACGCGCGGTTATCCAGCCGTTATCGAAAGCGGCAAACGCGTGTGGGTCACGGACGTCGACGGTAATGTCTTTCTGGATTTTTCCGCGGGTATCGGGGTAGTTTCGACCGGTCACTGTCATCCCCAAGTTGTCAAGGCGATAAAGGAGCAGGCGTCTACACTGCTCCATATGTCAGGTACGGATTTCTACTATCCTAATCAGGCCAACTTGGCCGAGAAGCTTGCGGAAATCGTACCCGGGGCAAAAAATAAGAAGGTATTCTTCTGTAATTCGGGCGCCGAGGCGGTTGAATGCGCCATGAAGTTAGCACGCTATCACAAGAGACGAGCGCGCTATATTGCATTCACCGGCGCATTTCACGGCCGCACTTTTGGAGCACTGTCATTAACTGCTTCTAAAGTGGCACAACGCAAGTATTTCGGACCGTTACTGAACGGCGTCACCCATGTTTCCTATGCATACTGTTTTCGTTGTCCATTCAATCTTCAATATCCATCATGCGATATGGCGTGTGTGAATCAAATAGATGATGTGCTTTTCAAAAAAGTGGTGCCGCCAGAAGAGGTGGCTGCAATTTTCGTGGAACCTATCCAGGGCGAAGGCGGTTACATAGTACCGCCACCACGATTCCTTCCGGCATTGCGGGCCCTGTGTGATAAATACGATATCCTGCTGGTCGATGATGAGATTCAATCTGGCATGGGCAGAACCGGCAAGATGTTCGCGATCGAGCACTTCAACACCAAGGCAGATATCTATACTATCGCTAAGGGTATTGCATCGGGATTACCTTTGGGTGCATGCGTTTCGAAGGCAGGTATCATGGACTGGGAACCAGGTTCTCACGCGTCCACGTTTGCCGGCAATCCGGTGAGCTGCGCGGCGGCGCTGAAGACGATTGAGCTGTTAGAGGACGGTTTGATCGAAAATGCCGCGTGCCTTGGAGAAATCGCAATCACGCGGCTCAACGAGCTGAAAGAGCACTATGATTTCATCGGCGACGTGCGCGGCAAAGGGTTGATGGTTGGTGTCGAGTTAGTGGGTGATGCGCTCACCAAGGAGCCGGTCCGGGATCTGCGCAATGCGGTTGTTCTCGAAGCGTTCAAGAATGGTTTATTACTTCTCGGTGCCGGGGAATCGGCAATTCGTTTTATTCCGCCGTTGGTCATTCAGGAAGACGAATTGCATGTTGGGCTTGAGATATTTGAGCAAGCGTTGAAGAAGGTATTTAAAGCTGATTAGGGAAAAAAAAGGGCCTTGCGGCCCTTTTTTTGAATTCTATTCTGGTTATGGCAACA
>JBAUFP010000309.1:0-3045 GCA_049679205.1 bacterium
ATCAATACCCGTTTGTAAATCGCTGCGTCATAAAACGAGGCCACTCCACCGCCTTCAGCCCCCACCGTGCCCTGCATTGCCTTATCTTCGTCTTGAATTGCCTTTTCCGTGCCTTGATCGCCCTGAATTGCCTTGGGTGTCTTGTCTCTTATTTCGCCTTCTTCTTCGCCCGCAATCTTCACATAACCACCCAATGGGAAATAGGCAATTCTGAAATCGGTCTCGCCAATTTGCCTGCGTACTAAAGGTGGGCCGTAGCCAATCGAGAATTTCTCCACTGGGATCTTGAAGAGCTTGGCAATCAAAAAGTGGCCGAATTCGTGTATTGTAATGGAAAAGGCCAGTATAAAAAGGAAGGCGAGTATTGTTACTATCATGCAGCTGACCTCACTTGTTCTTTTGCCCAGTTGATCGCGTCCAAGTAGTGGTTAAGATCACCGTCAACAGGTTGATGTTTTACCATAATGTTCTCAATAATTTTTGGTATTTCATGAAATTTTATACTATCATCAAGAAAGAGTTTAACTGCTTCTTCATTCGCCGAATTGATCACCGCGGGCATTGTCTTGCCTGTTTCCAGGGCCGAATAGGCGAGATGCAAACAGGGAAATTTCTTTGTATTGGGTGGCATAAAGGTGAGTCTTTTCACCTTGCTTACGTCTAGATAGGGGGTCAGCGACGGCAGGCGGTGTGGTGAAGTCAGGGCGTACTGGATCGGTATTTTCATGTCCGGCGTGGACATCTGGGCAAGCAATGTGCCATCTTTGAACTGCACAAGTGAGTGGCAGATCGCTTCCGGGTGGATCACTACCTTGATCATGCTGGCGGGGAAGTCGAATAGATGATGTGCTTCGATCACTTCCAATCCTTTGTTCATCATGGTTGCTGAATCCACCGTGATTTTTCTGCCCATTTTCCAGACCGGATGGCGCAGCACGTCTTCTTTGCGGACATTCTTTACCGATCCCTTCAGAAAGGGACCGCCCGAAGCCGTGAGAATAATGTTCATAACATCTTTTCGATTCCTTCCTTCGAGACACTGGTAGATGGCCGAATGTTCACTATCAATGGGGAGGAGCCTGACTCCGAGCTGGGTGACTTTTTTCATTACTAGATTGCCAAAGTTGACGAGGATCTCTTTGGTGGCTAGGCATATGTCCATTTTCTTTTCGATTGCCCGCAGCACTCCTCTGATGCCTATGGCGCTGGCCAGGGAACAGATAATCGTATCAGCATTGAGCGCTTCAACCATTTCTGTGATGCCCTCTTCGCCGCTGAGTATCTGGGTGCGGCCGAGCTGAGTTCTGAGCTTCTTGTGATGTTGCCTATCGATAATAGTGACGATTTTTGGTTTCAACAAAGCGGCCTGGGCAGCAAGCAATTGGTGGTTACCATAAGCAGCGAGTCCAACTACCTGATAATTATGCAGTTCGTTTATGACCTTAATCGTATTACAGCCGATTGACCCAGTAGAACCCAGGATTATTGCTTTTTTCATGATAACAGCTTCTCCACGAGTTTCATGTCCTTCTTATCCGTGACCTTAATATTATACCGATCCCCCTGGAAAACACGTATTGGCACGCCAAGTGACTCCAGCATCGCTGCCTCGTCCGTATACTCGATGCGGAAATCGGCACGCGCGATAGCCTTGGTGATCATTCGCAGGTCGTAGAACTGCGGTGTCTGAATAAGAAACAATTCATCACGAGGAACAGTCTCCTGCACACACTGCTTCATACATCTCTTCACTGTGTCGCCGGCCTTGACCCCGGGAATGACGGCTTTGTAGGTTCGGCACAGGTCAATTCCTCTCTTGATCAGTGTTTTTGAAACAAGTGGCCGTACTGCATCGTGTATGACTGCCACGCCATTCTTACCTCTTAGCGTGCGTAGTCCATTGACCACGGAATCCTGCCGACGTTTACCGCCGGCAACCACGCGGCGTACTTTCTTAAAACCAAAGTCCCTGATCATGGCCCTCGTTGTCTCGATTTGGCGCTTGGGAACAACGAGCGTTATGGTCTGAATCCCTTCGTGGGCGTCAAAAACGCTTGTTGCGTACGTGAACAAGGGACGGCCATGTAGCCGCTGAAATTGCTTCTGCCCGCCGAATCTCTTGCCGGCACCTGCGGCCACGATTATGGCGTGGTTTGACATGACCTATGATAGTCATAAATCCAATAAAGTCAACACGCCAGGGCTGAAAAGGCCCTTAAAAACACAACGAAATCGGCTCACTGCGGGTATTATTCGTAATATCGATGGCTGCTCGGCTAAGTTTTAACTATTGACATACCCCAAAATATAAATATAGTTTGTTATATTAAGAAAGTACGGAGGAGGTATTATGAGAAAGACAGTTGCGTTATTGTTCCTGGCCGTCTTGATAATCGGTTGCGGTCCGAAGATGGCGAAGCAGGAAACGCTCGATGCTTTAGCTGAAGCCCGAGCTGCCCTTGAATCTGCCCAAGCGAGATTTGCGGATCTACAGGCTGAAAGAGACGCATTGGAAACACAGCGTGCTGAACTCGAGCAAATGGTGAAAGAACTACAGGACGAAGTCGACATGCTCCAGGCAAAGATTGACGCCCGCTGCATGAAATAAGGAGGATGATATGAAGAAGATACTATCAATTGCTCTGGTACTTTGCTTCGTTCTACCTGTCTTAGCATTTGCTCAAGAGAAAATGACCGAAGAAGAGGCGCAAGCTGAACTCGCGCGCATTGGGGCTGAGCTGGATCAGCTGGAAGCAGATATTGCCGCACTAGAAGCTGAGGTTGCACAGCTGCAAACCTCCGTTTCCAAATTGGATGTATTGCATTCAGGACTCAATGGCCAAGTCGCTGAATTGAGAGAGGAATGGAAACGCTGCCAGTGGGGCCGCTACACTGTAGTTGAGGGAGACTGGCTATCGAAGATTGCGAGCATGCGCAAGGTGTATAGTGACGGTGCAAAATGGCCCTGGATACACGAAGCAAATACGGATAAAATAACCGACCCTAATCTCATATATCCGGGCTGGGTATTGCTCATCCCAACCC
>JBAUFP010000310.1:0-12276 GCA_049679205.1 bacterium
GAGAAACGGATCTCGATTATTTTTTGGACTTTGGATTGAATAATGGCCAAACATATTACTACGCGGTTACGGCCTTTGACTATGATGGCAATGAGAGCGAACTGTCCTACGAAATTATCTATGATACACCCAGACCCGAAGGCTATGATGAACAGATTTTTGATTACACAGTATATCCGGATTATGCCGGCTGGAAATTCAGTGCCTACAATATTGTTGCGTATGACAGTCCATCCTGCGATTTCTATTTTGGCTATGATGATAATACACATTCATACTATTTCTATACCGGACATCCGGCTGGTTTGATCCAGGATTTTGGTTATACCTCGTCATTGGATGAGATAACCTATGCACCTCAACAAGGCTGGTCTCAAACCGGTATCGTTGAGGCAATACAAGGACATACATACATCATGCACACGTGGGACAATCATTATGCAAAATTCCGCGTGACTGCATTAGGTACGAACTCCGTTATGTTCGACTGGGCTTATCAAGTTGATCCAGGTAACCCAGAATTAGCACCAAGCCAAGGAGGCTAAAATGAAACGCTTATTATTCCTTTCATTGTTGTTCGCCGTCGTACCACTATTCGCCGGTGATATCAATTTCATATACTACAATTATGACTACAATGATCATGGCTACTACGACGAATACTGGTATGATGATTACTGGTATGACGGCCATTGGGTCTATATGCCGTACGGATACTACTGTGTCCATTATGTGTGGTGGTATCCGTGGTGGTGGGATTGGTACTGGGCCCGCTGTCATTGGGTTCACCACTGGTCATGGGATTTTTTCTATGCTGGATTCTACGTAGTGTGGTATGATCATGGATCATGGTGGTACCGGCCGCGTTATGGTCATTATGTTCGCCACCGCTTGCCCCACTCCTACCATACGGTCAGGGTCCGGGCGAGAACCCATGGTATCTATCTCCCGGAAAAACCGCCGCGTGAGCTTAATGTGCCCTACCGGCAGAATCAGATCAGGCAGCTCGTTAAACAGCAGGATCCTGAATTGTATTCACGAGTAGAAAAGGAACATCGCAACGGTAATCTGGAGCGGATGCGTAAAGAACATGTTGAGCAGGTCAACCGGGAGATCGTGGTAAAGAACCGGGAGCACGGTATAAAAGACAGGAATATCGATATTAACGAACTGTCAAAACAGAGCAGGTCAATGAACGAAGTCAAGAGTACTAACCCGCAAAGGATTAGGCAAGAAAGCAAAACTACTACGCCTAAAGTTGAATACAAATCCACCTCCAAGAAAACGTCATCCAACAAGACTTCCTCACGCATTCAGAGGACAAGTAAGACCGAAAGCAAAACGCGAAAGGAGTCGCAAGTCCGTTCTAACGAACCTGTGGAACAGTCCCGGTCAAGAGAGCGAAACGTACCGGAGAGGTACGTTGAGAGGCCCAGTGAAAAAGAGAAAGATCAGAAGAACACGCCCCAGCGCACGAAAGAAAAGGATAACAAGCCAACTCAAAAGAGCCGGACTAACACGCCGCAGGTCCAGAGGCAACAAGAAAGAAGACCTCCGCAGCCGCGCCTGCAGCTATACAATCAAACGAACCAGCGGGAGAACAAGAGGTAATCATGTTGTCGATACTGTTGCTGGCGCTGATTGCACTCCCTAACCCGCTTGAGGTTTCACTCTGGGTGGATAGAGATGACGCGGTCTACCACCCAGGTGAAAACCTTACCATCTACTTCGCAGCCAGTAGAGGCTGCTATCTCGCCCTCTACAATGTGGAACAGGGGGGAGGAGTAAGCCAGCTCTTCCCCCCAGAGGATGATGACGGTTGGATCCGGGGTGGGCAAACATATCAATTACCGCCGGAATATGCTGATTATGACTATGCGGTGAGCGGGCCCGAAGGCGTCGAGACGATTATCGCCGTCGCTTCCAGGAGTAAACTGCCAACGTTACAGGACGAGGGACCTGATATAATGACCGAAGTCATTGATATTCAAATCAGAGAACCAGAGCCGGCTGAACTAGTCATAGTCTCAGCACCCAGGAATTGCCGGATCTACATCACCGAGGTAGAGTCAGGGGAAAAAGAATATATCGGTGATACGCCGCGCACCATCGGGTTGAAGCCAGGTGAGTATATGGTCGAGATAAAAAAAGCAGGCTACCGGACTATGAAGCGTACTATTTCGCTCCTACCTGGCGAGAAGCGCAAGGTCCATGTTCGGCTCTGAGCGGGTGTTGACATGAATTGTGATTTGTCTATAATTTTGCGAGGTTGAAGATGAAATATCTTTTAGTGATTTTGTTAATGGCAAACGTGCTGCTCGCGATCGAGCAGGTTCCACGCCGCACGAATTCTTCGGAGACAAACAAGTCAGAGGTCAGGGTGGAAGCCAAGAAGTCGGAGACGAATTCAGATAGCCGGACGAACGAAGCGCGTGAAAGGACTGTTGTCCAGAAGAAGGAAAAGGAGCGTGACCGGTTCATTGATAATAATTCGAATGGCGTGAATGATCGGCGAGAGGATGATTTTCAGAATATCAAGACAAAGAAGTCCAAACACAAAGAAAAGCTGGATAAGCCAGAAGTCAAGCGTGCAGCACCAAATCAAAAAGAAAGATCATCAACTCCTACACGGGAAAAGACTACAAGTACGGAAAAGGCGAAAGAGAAATAAAGAAAACGTACGGAACTGCAGACATTTCTTTTCAGAACAACAATCTGAACCCCAGTTTAAGCAGATGCGGGCTAGCGAGCAGTATCTGCTTAACTAGTTGGTGTGTATTTATATCATTGATCTGTTTGCCGGCGAATATTTTCCTGGCGACTGCAAATATAATCTCGTAATCGTTGTCGGTCAGTTTCAGGTACACATTACGCACCCGGTGGTGCCACCGTATTTCATTAATGATATTGGCCTCCATTTCGCTTTCCAGATGGGATTTGTTGCCCCGGATTGTTCTCACTGCATTGCGGCCGGCAATGATGCCTGATTTCACACCATTGGCAATGCCGGCACCACTTAGCGGATCGGTGAAGCGGGCTGCATCACCGACCAGGCAGAAATTCTCACCGGAGAATCTTTTTAAGAGCTTTGCCGGCACGCCGCCGAATATCCTCTCTTCGATCTTCGCCTCGGGAAATTCATCTTTGATCCATCGATCGAGAATTGATTTTGGTTTTTCTCTGGTCTTTAGGGGTGACAGGCCAAGACCAACATTGGCTGAATTCCCAGATTTCGGAAAAATCCAAGCATAACCACCTGGCGCGTATCTGCTGCCGAATATGAGATACGCGTACTGAGACTCGATAGCCAGGTTGCTAAGTCGGTACTCGGCGCAAACCTCGATTTCTCGTAGACCGAGACGGGTATCAATACCCATCCAGGTGCCGACTTTCGAAGCGACACCATCCGCACCGATGAGGTAACGGAAAGTGTATTTTTTTGTATTGGTTCTTTCTTGAACGATAATTTCCCTGCCCTGGATTCCGATTGCTTTGGCCTTTTTTTTCAGGACCGCACCTTTCTGCTCTGCGATATTAGCAAGCCCGGGGTCGAATTTCTTGCGATCCAGTACCCATCCGACATGGGGATAATTAATGGTAAACTCTGCACCCTGTGGGTCTCGGACGATCGAACCGGATAGTCTTTGTGCGATCCAGTCCGGATGAATATCGAGGTATTCTTCGATGGTACTGCGCGATAGGCCTTCGGCGCAGGCCAGGGGCATGCCTATTTCAGCATGTTCTTCGAGCAACAAAACTGAAATACCGCTTTCGGCTGCAGTGAAAGCAGCAGCCGAACCGGCTGGACCAGCACCGACAATGACCAGGTCAAAATTGTTTTTCACGGATTTTGATTATTCTTTGAGATACTTCTTGCCCCGCAGGCTCTTGGGCATGTATTCCTGGTCCACCTCTGCTTCGGGATAGTCGTGCGGGTATTTGTAGCCCTTGCCATAACCGAGCTTTTTCATCAATGGTGTAGGTGCGTTACGAATGTGCATGGGCACTGGTTCGGCATGTGTATTCAGGGCATCTTTCTTTGCTTTTTCATAACCCATATATAGTTCGTTGTTCTTTGGTGCCCGCGCCAGATATGCTACACATTGCGCCAGCGCGAGATCTCCCTCGGGCCGGCCAATGAAATCGATGGCATCTTTCGCAGCGATAGCGATCACCAGTGCCTGTGGATCTGCCATACCCACGTCTTCAACCGCAAAGCGCACAAGCCGACGGGCAATGTAGAGAGGAGCCTCACCTGCTTCCAACATTCTTGCTAGCCAGTATAAACCTGCATCCGCGTCAGAGCCGCGTAGTGATTTATGCAGAGCCGAGATCAGGTTGTAGTGTTCTTCACCGCTCTTGTCATAGCGCAGTGCTTTACGCTGAACCACTTCCTCGACCGTCTTTAAGTCAATATGTGTATTCTTGGATGATAGACTAGATAGTTCCAGCGCGTTCAAGGCGACACGCGCGTCACCATCTGAGATATTGGCGATGAAGTCGAGCGCATCAGCGTCCATCTGGAACTTTTTTTGGAGGCCTTTTTGGGAAGACAGGGCTTTGCGCAGTATCGTTTTCATATCCTCTAGAGATAAAGGGTAAAGCATGTATACTTTCACCCGTGAGATCAAACTTGAGTTGAGCTCAAATGAAGGATTTTCCGTTGTCGCGCCGATCAGCGTGATCGTGCCTTTTTCCAGATAGGGTAAAAACGCATCCTGCTGAGCGCGGTTAAAGCGATGGATCTCGTCGATGAATATTATCGTCTCCAGGTTATACAATTGTTTACGCTTGGCCGCTTGTTCCATGAATTTCTTTATCTCGACAATACCGCTTGTCGCCGCAGAGAAGGATACAAATTCGGCGGCGAATTTCTGGGCCAGGAGCCGGGCAATTGTTGTCTTGCCGCTGCCCGGTGGTCCAAAAAGAACTATCGAGAATAATCTATTTTCCTCAATCTGTCTTTGTATGGGACGGTCTTTACCGAGGACATGTTCTTGACCGAGAATTTCCGTGAAATCCTCAGGACGCATACGGTCGGCAAGAGGTGTTTTTACGGTCATCTGTTCAGCAATATATAGAAGTAGAAAAACGGAACATTGAAAATGAGGGAATCAATGCGGTCGAGAAAGCCGCCATGTCCGGGGAATACATTAGAAGCGTCTTTTAGTCCGACCTCGCGCTTCATCCCGGATTCAAAAAGATCGCCTAGCGTTCCGAGAACCCCGATGCCCATTGTTATCACCATGCAATCAAAGACATTAAAACCTGGATACCATATTTTGCTCAAAAGGTACGTAAAAGGGAAAGTAAGAGGAAGAGCGAATAAAGTTCCTTCCCAGGTTTTCTTCGGACTGATCCTGGGCGCAAGTTGGTGTTTACCGACTGCACTGCCTACGATATATGCAAATGTGTCATACAACCAGGTGAGCACAAGCGGCATAAGGCATATGGCGAAAGAGATCCTTCTCAGTTGAATAATGGTGATGGGCAGCATTGACAGATAAACGATTCCAAAGAATCCCGCGGCTGCCTCAGCTAGGAAATTCTGTGTTCTGCGTGCACCGGGAAAGCGTATGATCGACAGAAGACAGATGAAGATCAGGAGGATGAAAGCCGGAAGCAGCAATGGTGCATCAAAATAAATCAGGAAGGTGAGTGCATAGATGGGGAACAGTACGGCCAGGGTATGAGGATAGATGTCTTTACGGTGCCAGAATCTGAAATATTCATTGCTGGCAAAAGTGACGAAGGTAAGCATGAATAAGGGTAATACTATATGATCGATCCATATAAAGAAAATCATGCCAACCATAAGGATTGTACCAGTTATGATTCTTTTCTTCAGATTAGACACGGCCAAAGAGACGCTCCCGTTCTTTAAATGACTCGATTGCCTTAAGATATTCTCTTTCGCGGAAATCAGGCCAGAGCGTGTTGGTGAAATAAACCTCGGTATAGGCGACCTGCCAGAGTAAGAAATTAGAAATCCGCTCACGGTTGGTGGCACCGGTACGGATAAGAAGTTCAGGTTCAGGCAGGTCAGGGTCGTACAGGAAGCCGGCGAATTGTTCTTCACTAAACCCATGAAGGTCGATGCGGGCTTTCCGGTCTTGTTCGATGATTTTTTTTACCGCATCCACGATTTCTCCACGGCTTCCGTAATTCAGACACAGTGTCAGGACGAGGCCGGGATTTTTTTTGGTCAGAGCGAGGGACTCTTTCAGTGCGCGGCGCGCGTTTTCATAGAGTTCGTCTAGCCGTCCAATGGCGTTGATCCTGACTTTGTTCTTATGCAGTTCAGGGGTTTCCTTGATGAGCATTTCCTCAAGCATGTTCATAAGCGTTTCAACTTCTGCCTTCGGCCGCTGCCAATTTTCAGTGGAAAAGGTATAAAGTGTTAGGTAGTTTACACCAATGCGGGTCGAAGTTTTAACCATCGTGCGTACGGATTCTACGCCCTGGCGGTGCCCGATGACTCTTGGTAGACCTCTTTTGCGTGCCCAACGTCCGTTTCCGTCCATTATTATTGCCACGTGGCTTGGCCCTTGCATGGCTCTATTATATCGGCACACGTTGTTTTGTCAACCAGCCAGGGAGGCACAATGTGTAAAAAGTCATTGAAATTCAGCACAAAGTGGAGTCGGCAAAAGCATGACAAGACTAGATTCTTGACAATTCGTGCTTATTCAATATAATCACATAATGGAAAACCGAGTCGATGTTCTGTTCGTTTCTAAGAAACATAACTTCCTGAAAAGCTTACGATTACCACTGGTTGTTGTTTTCATCATTGCCGGAATATTCACCACTATTACCGTCTCAACCATTGTATTATGCATCAACCGCACGCGGCGCACTTTTGTGCGTATGAATTTGACTAAAGCCGAGCTCAAGGGCAGAAGTTTGGTTGCACGACTCGACTCACTAAACATTACTCTGAAGCGGGCACAAGGTTTTTTTGACGGACACATTGTTCAAGACAACCGAGAACGAACATATTGGCAGCTGGCCCATATTCATCCAGATATATGGTCCATGGGTATCGGAGGTAAACAAGTAGAGCGCTCGCCCCAGATCGTGAGCAAAAATGCGCAAAGAACGCTAGACGAAATATATGAGTCGATAGATGTGTTGAAAGGAAAATATTACTTGCGCCAGTCAAGCCTGCGTGAGATCCAAGAGCAAATAGAGGATAATCTCTACCTGTGGGCCCACGTCCCATCTATCCATCCGCTCCCTGGTTACAGGATTTGCTCGGGATATGGTTATCGAACCGACCCGATTGACAAGAAGATACGTATGCATTGGGGTATGGACATCGGTGCACCCAGAGGTACGCAAATTTATGCTACTGCTGATGGTGTAGTATTTTTTGCGGGTTGGGTGAGTGGTTATGGTTGGACCGTGATCATTGATCATGGGTTCGGCTTTGAAACTGCTTATGCTCATTGTCAGAGCATTCTTGTTAAACACCGTGAGCTTGTTAAGCGTGCTCAGGTTATTGCCCGGGTAGGTTCGACCGGCCGCTCGATTTCACCGCACCTTCATTATGAGGTGCGTGTATCCGGGATGAAAATCAATCCCTACAAATACATAAACAACTCAAGTGTAATTTTTGACTAGGCAATATCCACTCTATACCGTTTTTACTATTCTTTTGCTGCTTTCCCTGGGCAGTGCTGGTTCACTTAGTGTGATTGCGGTGGGTGATATTATGATGGGTTCTGATTATCCAGTGAGCATGCTGCCGCCAAATGGGGGCAATGATTTGTACACGAATGTCGCTAATATTCTCCAATCTGCGGATTTGACAATGGGTAATCTTGAAGGGGTATTCCTGAGCGGCGGGGTTTGTGCTAAGGTACCGGCGCGCGGTAAGGTTTATGCCTTCAGGACACCGCCTTCGTTCGCACAGCACCTCGCCGATGTCGGTTTTGATTTTTTGAATTTCGCTAACAACCACTTAAACGATTTCGGTGTCGGTGGGATAAAGTCGACAATAAAAACCTTGAATGACCACGATATCACCTATGGTGGCCCGAGGGGGCGAAGCGGTGAATTTGAGATAAATGATGGAAAAATCGCGATTTTGTGTTTTGCGACATCCCCGGGTACTGAACTGGTCTTCGATACCGAGGCTGCTCAGCAAAGAGTAGCCTCGATGGCAAGACAGAACGACATCGTTATTGTTTCGTTTCATGCTGGTGGCGAGGGACCTAAATACCTGCATACGCGAGATACTTTTGAATATTTTCTGGGTCAGCCAAGGGGTAATGTCGTCGCTTTTGCCCGGGCAGTTGTTGATAGCGGCGCGGATTTCGTGTGGGGACACGGACCTCATGTACCGCGTGCGCTTGAATTGTACAAGGACCGATTGATTGCCTACAGTCTTGGCAACTTCTGCACGTGGGGATTCAATGTGGCTGATGAAAGAGGGTATGCGCCAGTCTTAAAGGTGCTGCTTGATTCAATCGGTGTTTTCTTGCACGGGAACGTAATCTCCTTATTGCAGAAACCTGGAAAGCAGTTGGTAGTTGATTCGCTGCATCATGCAGCAAGGTTGATCAAGCGATTGTCGGCTGAAGATTTCCCGCGGTCCGCGCCCCTGATAATGCAGGACGGCACGATACTGCGTCACGTTCCCGATCGGGGGACAGGCATAGACTTTTAGGCTTTTGACCAGCATAGCGCTTTGAGCCGACGTTTTCTTGTCAATTTTGAGATGAGAAATCGTATTCAGTTGAAAAGTATAAAAGTTTATGCCTGTCCCTGCTACAAATATTGACTTAGTCACGATTTATCCTATAATAAAATTGTGAAAAATATTGCTGTTTTAGGTGCTGATAGTCTAATTGGCCGAGAGCTGGTCACGATTTTGGAGCAACGGGATTATCCGATCAGAGACATTTACTTCTATTCAGCTGATCGAGAAGCTGCGGGTGAGTTGATCTTCAAGGACAAGAAGATAGATTTACTCTCTGACCACGGTGAATTCCTGGACAAGGTGGCTCTGGTCTTTTGCTGCTTGGAAAGAGTCCAGGCGCGTACCCTGGTTGCGAAATTCAAGAAGAAATCTCTGGTGATTGACCTTTCTGGTGGTTTCCGTTTCGCGGCTGATGTACTCCATGTCATTCCAGAGGTCAATGGGCACATGTTGTCAGAACATATCGGCATTGTGGCTAATCCGAATCCAATTACGATCCAGCTGCTGGTTGTACTCTATTCCTTGAACGAGAAGTATAAGCTGAAGCGATTACATGTTACTGCACTCAATGCGGTATCGAATTTGGGTAAGGACGCGCTTGATGAGTTGAATTACGAATTTGAGTTCCTTGCTCTGGGTGAACCAGCCCAGAAGGCACAAGACAGTGTATTTCCTTGCACGATTGGTGCTAATCTGATCCCGCAGATCGGTGATTTCGTGCACAAGGGTTACACCGAAGAGGAAACTCTTCTGGCAAGAGAGATCACTGAAATACTCGGCCGAGATGAGATTCTTGTTTCGGCAACATGTATTTGTGTGCCGGTGAAGCGGGCAAACTGCGCTGTAGTTTGTGCTGATTTTGAAGAAGAGGTATCAATTGCGGAGGCAAAAAAGGTTTTGAAGAGTGCCGGCGGGGTTAAACTAATGAGCCATGATGATGAATACCCTACGCCAGAATCTGTTGTGGGCAGAGATGAAGTGTTTGTCGGACGCCTGAGGAAAGATACAGTTTTTCAGAACGGGTTAGCGATGTGGCTTGCCACCGATAACCTTCGTAAAGGTTCAGCACTTAATGCTGTACAGATTGCCGAACTGGTGTAGCATCACCATACAATCCATATTTGAAATCATGGCGCAACGTAGCAACCGCTCTGAAATATGCTGACCTGGTTAGGACTAGCTGTTTCGTTAATGGCCATCCTCTTGGTGGCACGCCGTAATCTACCTTTGGCTCTAATTTGTGGTGCAATTATCTTAGGGATTTTCACGTTGCCATTCGTCGAGACTCTTCGCATGGTTGTCGCCACTTTGACAGATATGTCTGTTTTGCTTCTGGCTATTGCGATGGGGATGATACCCATGATCGGTGGTTCCATGAAAGAGAGTGGCCAGATGGATGACCTTGTGAACAACTTGCGCATTGGGAAGAAAGGCCTGATGGCATTCTCCCCAGCAATCATGGGGCTATTACCAATGCCGGGTGGAGCATTACTTTCAGCACCGATTCTAGAAAAGGGTGGTGTTGGTGTTGCTGATGGCTTGAAGGTGGCGATTAACAACTGGTTCCGTCATCTCTTTGTTATGATTTATCCACTCAGTTCGGCGCTCATCGCATCGGCAAAGATTGCCAGCCTCAATGTGTACAACGCAGCGTTGTATCTCTTACCCACCTTCCTTTTTGCAGTTTTCTTAGGATACGTGTTTCTAATAAGGAAGGTAACCGGTAAGATCAAGTATCAGAGATCTTTTTCGTTTAAAGGATTGCTCATGCCCCTCGTCATCGTGTTGGTTGCGCCGGTACTTGATTTCACGCTCAAAAGATGCGCTGGTTTGCCAGTCGAAGAACTTGCGACCGTCATTGGGGTAAGCACTGCTTTCTCGTTATCCTTGGTTATGAGTAGGGTTAAGCTGGACCTTTGGGTTATTGCGCGCAGAATGAAGCCCTGGAATTTTGCTCTGATTATTATTGGTATGTTTATTTTTCTCAATATTTTCAAGGCATCAAACGCCGCTGCGTTGATTGGTTCTATTCCCCTGCCGCCCGCAACATTATGCGTAGTTGCGGGTTTTGCATTGGGATTAACCACGGGCAGGGTCTTGCTACCTTCATCGATTATTCTGCCAGTATACCTGACTTTCGGGGTTATCACACCTGTCATTTTTGCGCTCATTTATACGAGTATATTCTTCGGATACATCATCTCGCCAGTACATCCGTGTGTTGGTGTTTCGATTGAATACTTCAATGCATCAATGAAAGATTTTCTAAGACTCCTTATTCCCCCGACCTTGATTATCTTTGCCCTGGTTTTATTCATATCTTTATTCTTTGCGTAATTGGATAGATAGTATTCACTGGTTAGCAAAATGGGGGATCGATGAAGTTGGGTGTTATCAGCGACACGCATAAGCATATCGTGAATTTGTCCAAGGCTGTGAAATTTGTGAAAGAAATGGGTGTCGACAAAATAATCCACTTGGGCGATGATTACGAAGATGTCGATGAAATTGGTGAACGCGATGTAATACGGGTGCCCGGAGTATTCAGTGATGTCTATCAGGATAAGAAAATACAGAACCGCCGGGTTGAAAACTTCGGTGGTTGGCGGTTCTTACTAACCCATACCATATCCTCCCACCCAAATGATCTATCTGAGGATATGGTTCCCGAGGATTTGATACATGCCCAGAAAGTCCAGGTGGTCTTATATGGCCATACGCATACGCCAGAGATTAAGCAAGAACGAGGTATTATCTTTTTGAATCCCGGACATTTGAAGAATGAAGACAAAAAGCGTTTTCCGCCTACTTTTGGCTACATCGAGCTGACGGTTAGTAGACTGCTGGTGCGCATATATGATTTGCGTGGTTACTCGGTTCGGCAAGAAGAAAGATATCGTAAGAAATAGGTGCTATTGTTTAGAAGAACGAGCTTCGGGGAGGTGTGAGATGTTGGCCATGTTCTTTTCTTTAGTAATATCGTCGAGTCAACCAGGTGTGATCGGTGTCATGAGCGCCATGGAAGTCGAACTCGAATTCATTGGTAGCGATATGATAATCGAAAGAATCGACACCATTGGTGCAAACGTTTACAAGATAGGAACGATAAACCGGGTACCATGTGTCATAGTGCACGGTGGTGTGGGTAAAGTTGGTGCAGCGCACACTGCTCAGACTCTGATCATGCAGTATAATGTGGACGCCGTGATCTTTACTGGTGTTGCCGGTGGCATAGATCCGAACCTCTGTATCGGCGACATCGTGATCTCAGACAATGTTGTGCATCATGATTTTGGACAAATCCTTCCTGATAATTTCATCCCTTTCGATACCATCGGGTTCTTTGCTGATAGCCTGCTGGTTCAGCTTGCACGGCAAGCAGCAGGGAATGCTGTGCTGGAGACAATTCCCGAAGCAATCCGGGGCAAAGAGGATTTACCAAGAATCAGGGTGGGGAGAGTCGCAACCGGTGATCAGTTCATTTCTAGTGAGGCTAAGCGACTATGGATTGAAGAGACCTTTCATGCCGATTGCGTAGAAATGGAAGGCGCTGCCGTGGCACAGATTTG
>JBAUFP010000311.1:0-4002 GCA_049679205.1 bacterium
CCGTGATATCGAGTATCTCGACCGTCACGTCAGCGTGTTGATTGAGGAAAAACCGCGCACGACCAAGATTCTCTACGGGCGAAGGATACATGTAGAAATTGCCGAGCATCGTACTGGCAACCTGTGGTTGTACTAAACTTCCCTGGAAAAGACCTGAGTTGTTGGGAGTATTCATGTATCCGCCCCAAGACACACCCGATCCCGGGAAATCCCAGACATATAGCTTTCCGTTATTACTCCCGCTTACAATCTCCATGTCGCCGTCGGTGTCTAAATCAAAAATCACACCCGGGCTGGAAAATCCACCCTCCCCAAAGAGCGGTGAGAAACTGAATTCAGTCTTGCGGTCGTTGATTATTTTTAAGTACCCGCTACCCAGTGAATCGGACGTGTCGAGTCCAAAAGCAATCTCTTCTCTCCCGTCATTATTCAGATCGGCGACGAGTAACGGATACAACACATAATCATCATAGTATATCGGAAAATTGTTCTTTGCTGTCCCGTTTCGATTCGCCACGTACAGTGTTTTGCTGCTGTTCGGCATTATGATATCAAGGAATCCGTCAAGGTCAATATCGGCAAGCGCCGGCGTATAGTAAAACACCGTATCAATCAAGATATCAAATTTCTCTTCCAGCGTATCCCGGTCGTAAATATAAATCGTGCCGTAGCCATTGACGATCACCGCTTCTTGCTCGCCATCACGATCAACATCACCGACCACCGGCGACGCATAGGTCAGCATGTTGTGACTGGATTGGGTGAATTCCTTTACCACGCCATCTTTGTTCAGGAGCCAGAAACGCCCGTCCGAACCAAGCACGCCGATCTCACGATCAGTCTCGCTGAAAACACAAGGCGTGGAAAGCAATTCGGTATTCAGATAGATCGGATAGTTGGCGATATTCTGTCCGGTGCTGTCGAGACAATAAAGGTAGCGGTCTTTGCTTCCAAAAACCACTTCAAGAATACCATCCTCGTTTAGATCGAACATCAAAGGCGCGCCAGTGATTGCATTTCCAGCAGTAAACGGAAAGTTAGGCATTGGTATCATGGTTCGGCCATCCAAACAAATCAGGTTAAAGCGTGAACCGAGGGCGATGTCCTCGGCATTATCACCATTGATGTCGCCTATTGCCAGAAAAGTGGTAATACTACTGGCGACAACCCTCACCCCATAAAGGGTGCCATCATGGTTAAATGCATAGACAAAGCCGTTTTCAGTTGCCACCACGACTTCCCAATCGCCGTCGCCGTCCAGATCACCGTAACTCACGTCCATTATCCGGGTGCCAGGTTGAACAGTGATCGGGAAACCTGACTGGTATATGTTACGGCCGACTGAAATATCCATCAACGTATCGAGGCTCGATCTTACATCAATATTGATCAGAGACTTACCGGAGTACGAATCAGAATTTGGATTAGTGAACGGCCCAAAATTACTATTCGCCTTATTGCTGTCATCAATGAAGAATAAGTCATATCTTGAACCGTAGTACTCGATCGAATCGCCGTAGTAGTATGCATCGAAATGCTGGATACCATCGGCCTCTTCCAGGTCAACACCTTTACGCTCAGGATATATCTGCAGGGTATTTGTCGCGAAGTTGGCGTTGACAACATTATCGTCGATATGCCAGATCGCGATGCCACTGGCCGGTAAGAAGAAATCGAACTCTCCGTTGTCTACATATATGGGCACGCCATCTTCGGCATCGATGATAATGGTGTCCGGGTGTATTATATCCTGCTGCCGGTTTTCTATCAGGAAAAACTCGGTTTCTGAAATCGGTACTTTTATCATGGTCTGATCGGCAACAGCGTACTGTGTCGTATCAATCGAGGATGCACGGAGCGTGACAAGGCTCTCCGGGTCGGTTACGACAATTGGGGTTACCCATCCCATATAATAACGTGTCCAGGCACCCAGGTTTGCCGGGATCGAACCTTCGGGAGCACCCGCTGCCGGGCTACCAACCCACCCTCCGGTCCCCATCAGATCAAAGGCCCCCACTCCGTTAGACCAACCGGTGACATCATATAAATCAGGCAAGTTAAGAATATGCCCGAACTCATGAACGACCGTGCCTACGGCACCCACCATGTATTCTTCAACCCGCGCCATTTCCGAATTCACACTGACCGGAAAATCAATGGTATCGGTCCCGGCATTAGCCAGGATGTATGGCACACCCAGATAGAATTCGAGCGCGCCGGGCGGGATCGTTGCCGAAGGGATATCACAAAACCTTAAAAAATTGATGCTCGTCTGCCACTGAGTCCCGGCATGAAAAATAACGATGGCGTCATAGTCGGAAAAATCTATCGTCGCGTCCTGGTCGGCAGCGGCAACCCCATCGGCCAGGATACGCACCAATCCCATTTCCATAGCGTATGTATTGAAGTACACAAACCCGTTCTCCGCATCGTACTCGACGAATCCGCTGTAATAGCGCATCTTGTGTGGCAGTTGGTAGCTTTCCAGGTTGTGATCCGGTTTCACCGTATAGGTGACATTACAATTGCCGAATGAATTCGCTTTGTAATAATTACTCAGGAACTGCATCTGACGCTCAAAATAGATGCCGCTATGCGGCGGGTCGTAGTACAAACCGTCCTCGGGTGTGCCGAGCCCGGTCAAATCCATCTTACCATCGCCGGTGGTACACTGCTCATCATCCTCAACGAACTCAACCTTCAAAACCAGAATATTCAGATCCTGTCTACCATCCGTCGGTGGGCGTAGCGGGAAACCTTTGAACAATCTAAGGTTCTTGGACTGCTGTACGGGTATACTCTGAGTGCCCATTTCCGACGCCAGTTTCAATATCAGGTGCGCATTGGGCGGTTCAACATACGGCACATGGCTTTGTCCACCGCGGACAAGCTTTATTTGTCCTGCCGCACCCAGACATGCGATTAACATAAGAGTCAATATCTTATTCAACATTACCTCCATCTTCTTGAACTAAAAATATACCGAAACAAGTGATTCTTCTCATATCAACACTGTCCATTGTATTCAGTGAGAGTTGTCTGATGATCACTTCTTTGCTCACAAGATATGCTTTATTGTGCTAATTATAACAACAAACTCGCTGCTGTCAAGACAAGAACCGTTTTATTTGCGCGAAGATTATCATAAAAGAATTACGCACAAAAGACTTCACGCAAACCTCCGTAGCATTAGAATCTCAACCGGTACTGGTATTGCAGGCTGTACTCACCAGTTTCATCGCGTTCAACTTGTATCTTATTCTTGTCATCAATGAAGTACTCAACATTGAACTCGTTCGAGAAGGTGGTTATGTCATAAGTATAAGTGACGAATAAATTACGGGCGATGAATTTGCCGACCGTGAGTTTTGTTTTATCCCCTTCTTCGAAGAAAGGTGTCTCAATGCGGAAATAATCAAGGCCGGTATAGCGTCGGATTGCGCGTGAAACGTCTCCCTCGAGCCACGACAAAAGACTAAGGGGTATGATTCGAGTCATGTACTCGCCACGTTTGAGCTGCTCGAGCTCCTGCCAAGTAATATTCAAATTCAAATAAGTTACTATATCCTGTTCAGTATACTGACCGGGCGGATCGGTGTAGAACTCGAAGATCGGTTCAGAGATCGGACCGAAGAGATGGAGGATTATCTTAATGCCCTCGCGGGTATTCATCTCGGCCCAAAAATCCAGATCCGGATCTATCTCATCGCCCGGAATAAAGGTTACCTTTCCCTGGGTGATCGTAAGGATATGATTCACCCAATAGTAGTTGCCTCGGTCGCTTTCCATGATCCCGGTCAGATACACTGGCCCGTCTTCCCGCACAATGGAAACTTCGCCGCCGAACTCAATATCCGCATCGGGATTTCTTAGCCAGACATCTCTTTCCGCCTTCAATCGCAAATTCACATGCCAATTGTCATCTTGCGCCGCCCGTTCCTCCTCGATCTTCATCCCAAACTCAAGGGGCATGACCGCTTCCTTGACTGTAATGTTCCCATT
>JBAUFP010000312.1:0-10132 GCA_049679205.1 bacterium
AGTAGACGGGTCAAAAGGAATTAGCGAACTCAATAAATTAGTCAATGAATTCCCCCGGTTGCCAATGAACATTCGACGGGAAATTGCCGGACTGTATATTGACACAGGGAGGTATTACTCAGCAATCAGTCTGCTCCGCGACACCGAGGAAAGGGATTTGCTGGGACTGGCTTATCTGCTGGATGGTCAATTCTCCAATGCGCGCGCAACCTTCCTTCAAGACGGGAATATTGAAATTGCTGATCTCATCGACGCGTACTTGGAGAGCCCAGAAAAATCCG
This sequence comes from bacterium, assembly GCA_049679205.1. GTDB lineage: Bacteria > Hydrothermota > Tepidihabitantia > SM23-42 > SM23-42 > SM23-42. The sequence continues at coordinate 282 of JBAUFP010000312.1, forward strand.
AACGGATCGCGGTTCTGCTGTCCCTATTTCTGCCCGGCGCAGGTGAAGTCTATGCGGGTAATTCAGTCCTAGGCCTAAGGGATTTTCTTGTGAATTTGGGCAGTGGATACTTGTTTTATAATGCCCTTAGACAGCAGAAATACGTGGACGCAACGCTTGTTTTTCTATTTCTGGTCAATCGCTTCTATCTCGGCTCGATCCATAATGCCCAGAAATCAGCCATCGAGCATAATGAAAAAAGACGCCGGGAGTGGCTGGAGCGCGTAGTAGAAACACATTTCGCTGATATTAACACGAAACCCCACTGAAAAACCAGCATAATATTCCTCTGTATCACCGGAATCAAATGAAGCGCGGTATCACGGGCATCGAAGAAGTGAAGCTTCTTGACAAAACGCCAATAATGAGTATAATCTCGCAAACTACCTTTGGTACAGATTTTGGTGCATTTCTCTGTATCTATTGGAGAAATGGGCCTATAGCTCAGTTGGTTAGAGCGCACGCCTGATAAGCGTGAGGTGAGTGGTTCGATTCCACTTAGGCCCATAACCGGAAGGGTAGAATGTTTGGTGTATTTCAAAAACACCTTTATTACCCACGGTTCGTTCAGATTGTGCCAGTTTCTGGTACAATATAAGATAGGAAAAAAGGGCAATTTCTTCATGCCCTGAGTGGTGTTAACAAAGGAGGAATCATGCTAAGAATAGCAACACTACTAACTATAGTTGCTTGCTTGACGATAATCGGCTGCCAGCCGCCCGAAGGTATGGCTGGTGTGAGCAAGGAAGAATACGATGCGCTGATGAAACAAGTCGAAATGCTCGAGGCTGATGTAGCCGGTATGCATGAAGCCATGGATGGCTTCATTGAGCAATACAATATGCACATTGAGAAGCATCATAAGGGTGGCACAACTGTACCCAAACCACCCACGCAGGAAAAGCCAACACGAGTTGGCGGGAAATAACGCGAATAAGGAGGATTATATGAAGAAAATCGCAAGAATAATTGCACTGGGAACACTATCATTAGCCCTGGTCGTCCTCGTTGGATGCGGAGATGAGGTCACAGATGGGGAACCACAGAACTTAGTCATAACGGCAGGTACTAATGGTTTGGAAGTCGTACTCACTTGGGAAGAACCCGTCGATGGTGAACCAGACGGCTTCATTGTCTATTTCCGAGAGGTCGGAACAACGGATTGGGTTGAAGCCGCAACACCGGCCGGTGATGTGCTGACATTCACCCACGACCCGATGGAAGCAACTGGTGATTACTATGTCGCGGCTGATTTTGGTGGGACTGAATATGACTCAGACATCGAAACCACGATACCGGTTCACACGCCTTCGATGATTATCTATGAATTGGAAGCAGCAGGTAATTCTGGCTACGGCTGGGGATTGTCCAGTGATTTCACGGGCAGTACCTATTCCATGGCTGATGCCGCCAATGCTGCTTTGGTCGACTTCTATATCACTAACTTCACTGATGATCCAGCGGGTGGACCATGGCCAGCTCCATGGAGCATTGCCAGCCCAGATCTAGCAACAATAGCAACAGACCCAGGTGCAACTTTTGTACCTACTGCCAACTGGCGCCAGAACTGGTTCTCTGATCCAATCGTTGATCCACAAGCAGCTCTACCCAACTACGGCCCGACTACCTTCTTTAACTACACCGAAGGTATCCAGACCGATCCAACATTTATCGGTGTCTACCTGGGTACGGAAGAGCACTACGGACTAGTGGAATTCAGTGGCGTGAACGCCGGTGCTGGCACCATCAATGTGGAAGCCTGGTTCCAGACGGTTCAGGGATTACGCCTGGTCGCGCACTAAGCTTACAAGCGATTGAAAAGGGCGGGTTTGACCCGCCCTTTTTTTATAGGGTTTGATTATATAATCACACAATCACTCAGTTGACTTCACCATTTTTAAGGGTATAATACAATCCTAGGAGGTAACTTGAAAAAAACAATACTTTCCATCCTCTTATTGACAGCAGTATGCTTTGCACAGTGTTTGTCCGGTCCGGTAAGCACCCGGGTTGGCATTAAAGTCGGCTTCAATCCAGGGACTTACGATCCTGATGACAATCTGGGTGAAATGGAAGGCACAGGTGTACATTTCGGCCTGGGCATGGGTACCGACATTCTCAATCTGATATCACTCGACATGGGTGCACAGTTCAGAACGACCAAATACAGTCGAGAAGAACCGATCGGCCGTATAACCCACTCATACAATAACCTCTACTTTCCGATCTTCCTTTCAATTAAAGCTGGCATGCTACCTCTCGTATCACCTTATGTGGGTGCTGGGCTGGGCATAAATGTCCAGTTTGAAGGGACAAGGAAGTGGGAGCCTAATGGTATCGCGGTAGAAACGCCAATTGAAGGTGCAACCAGTGCCTTTTTTATTCTCGGTCTCGGCGTGGAAATAAAACTCATCAAATTCAGGATCTGCCCTGAATTCACGGCGAACATCAAACCAACGTCTGATGACCAAGTCGATAAGTATACTGACTATCACTTCTCGGTTGGGTTCTTCTACGCCCCTTAATTTCTTCCAATGCGCGAATACGGCATTGATATCGGCTCGGTAAGCCTCAAGCTTGCCGCGTTCGAAAGTAAAAAACTCGTTCGCACTCTCTATATTAAGCATCAAGGACGACCTTACAATCTCTTACTCGACATCCTTAAACAGTTATCAGTTGACCGTTTGGTCTTAACCGGTCAACTGGTGAAGCCCCTCACCGACATACTTGGGGCCCTGCGTATTAACGAAGTCGAAGCTACGGCCACCGGAGTCGTCCATTTTTTCCCATCGGTTAGATCAATCATTGAAATCGGTGGCGAGGATTCAAAACTGATCAATATTAAAAACGGGATTAGGGACTTTGCATCAAATACAATATGCGCAGCCGGCACCGGCATATTCTTGGACCAGCAGGCACGAAGACTATGCTATGATATCGAGGAACTGGGTTCGGTCGCATTGCAGGCAGAGAATCCGGCCCGTATCGCGGGACGCTGCTCGGTCTTCGCTAAAAGCGACATGATCCATCTTCAACAGATCGGTACAAAACCCGATGACCTGATTGCCGGTCTCTGCCTTGCGTTAGCACGTAACTTCAAGAGTGTCATTGCAAAAGGAAAAAACATAGAGACTCCTGTTGCATTTGTCGGCGGCGTCGCTGCAAACCGTGGTATGGTGAAAGCGTTCCGCGAAATCCTCGACATCGCTCCTGATGGATTGATAGTACCCGAGCACCATAATTGCATCGGCGCAATCGGCGCCGTGCTGGCGGCAAGAGAAACGGATCCAGAATCCACCTATCGTGGTCACGAAAAGCTAGAGAAATGGCTCGCCCTTCCCAAAATCGTGAAACGGCTACCCCCGCTCGACGGTAAAGAGCGCCTCCGGCCTTCAATCGGCGCACGCATGCCGGCCAAAAAAACAAGAGGCTACCTGGGCGTTGACGTTGGTTCGATATCAACCAATCTTGTACTGATCGACGAGAGGGGGGATGTCTTGGGTCGCAAATACCTCTGGACCAGGGGCCGGCCCATAGAAGTAGTCCTCGCCGGACTCGCCGAATTGAAAGATGAAATGGGCGACAAGATCGAAATCGCTGGCGCGGGCACCACTGGTTCAGGCCGTTATCTAATAGGTGAATTCATTGGCGCTGATATAATTAAGAATGAAATCACTGCTCAGGCCAGAGCCACGATCCAGGTCGACAAGGAGGTGGACACGATATTCGAGATTGGCGGCCAGGATTCAAAGTTCATAAGTCTCCAAAATGGTACGATTATTGATTTTGAGATGAATAAGGTCTGCGCCGCAGGCACCGGTTCTTTTCTTGAGGAACAGGCACAAATTCTCGGGGTCGAGCTCAATGATTTCGGCGATCTTGCCTTGAATGCAAAATCACCCATAAACCTGGGGGAGCGCTGCACTGTCTTCATCAATTCAGAGGTTATCCACCATCAGAAAGACACTAACGAACGCGAGAACCTGCTCGCCGGGCTTGGATATTCAATTGTCTACAATTATCTGAATCGTGTTGTCGGCGATAAGAAAATAGGAGATACGATATATTTACAGGGTGGAGTGGCAGCCAACCGGGCGGTTGTCTCGGCATTTCAACAAGTCCTGAAAAAAGATGTAACCGTACCTTCAAATTATGATGTCACCGGGGCCATTGGCATAGCATTAATCGTCCGTGAAAGCAACATACCAAAGACGCGATTCAAAGGGTTTGACCTTGCATCAAAAACATATTCCGCACGGTCGTTCACCTGCCCCGATTGCAGCAACGAATGCGAGATAAACGAAATCACAATCTATGGGGAAAAACCAATCCACTATGGTGGGCGGTGCGGCAAATATGAGGAAAAAGAGAAGCAAGCCAAAAATAACATTCCTGATTTGTTCAAACTACGCAACGATATATTCTTCAGAACCGAAAACCTTGAAGGCACTGAAATCGGTGTGCCACGTTGTCTGATAATGTATGAATTATTCCCATTCTTCTACGAGTTTCTCAAACAACTAGGGTTCAAACCAGTTCTATCAGAACCGACGACGCGAAAAACAATCGAGCGCGGTGCTGAGTTGTCAGTCGCGGATACCTGTTTGCCGGTCAAGGTCGCCCTGGGACAAATACAAGACCTCATGGACAGAAACATCAAGCGTTTCTTCATACCGAGTGTGATAACAATGCCCCCCCAGGATGAAATCTTTCCACGCAGCTATGTATGTCCATATGTCCAATCAACTCCTTACTTCGCACGCGCCATATTTGGTAAAGATATCCAAGTCCATGCACCTTACCTGCATTTTGACCGGGGAACATCAGGAATAGAGGAGTCGCTCGTTCGCTTCGGAAAGGAATTCGGCAAGTCGAAAAGAGAAATCAAAAATGCAATCAGTAAAGCTTCTGCCTACTGGGCTGATGTTCAAAAAGAGATCCGGGAACTAGGCTCGAGGGTCCTGAATGATCTGAAGGACCTCGCATTCGTCGTGTGTTCAAGACCTTATAACGGTTATGATCTAGGCATGAATTTGAACCTACCCAAGAAATTTCGCGATCTTGGTATTCTGGCGATCCCGGTCGACTTTTTGGGTTTAGAGTACAAATCAATTCAGGAAGATTTCAGCAATATGTACTGGCATTATGGACAGCGTATCTTGGCTGCAGCCGAAGAAATCCGTAAGGATGAACGACTATTCCCGGTTTACTTATCGAATTTCGCATGCGGGCCAGACTCCTTTCTCACCCGTTTCTTCAAGGAGAAGCTTGGACAAAAACCATTTCTGCTAATGGAAATTGACGAGCATTCTGGTGACGCCGGGTTCATAACCCGAGGGGAAGCATTTTTGGATAGCATAAAAGGCGCGCGCAAAACCGGAGAATCACGAAGAATATGCTCGAGGAGTGAAATCAAGGAAGGAAGGAAAATATACGTGCCTTACATGTGCGATGGCGCCCGCGCTCTTGTCAGCGCTATGAAATATGGCGGCATCGATGCTGAAGTGTTGCCTCCTCCTGATGAACAATCAGTCAATATTGGCCGGCAGTATACCTCAGGCCGTGAATGTATACCGGCAATCATTACGGCTGGTGATATGGTCAAAAAGATAAACTCAAATGGCTTTCTGCCTGAGCGCAGTGGCTTCTTTATGGCGCAGGGTTCTGGGCCATGCCGGTTTGGGCAGTATTATCGATTACATCGCATAATACTCGACGACCTTGGTTTTAGTGATATCCCGATCTATGCGCCGAACCAGGGACCGAGCCTATTTGATGACCTTGGGCCGATGGGCATCAAGTTTCTCACGTCGGTCTGGGACGGCATTAGCGCAGTCGATGCGCTCGAGGCCAGGGCACGTATGATCAGGCCCTACGAAAAAAATCGCGGAGAGACAAATCTCATTTACCAACGCGCCCTTGATAAGGTATGCCGCTCAGTCCAGAGCGGACAAAGCATCGTCCCATTTTTAAAGGAAGTCCGAAAAGCATTTGACTCAATACAAGTGAATCATACAAAAAAGCCACGCATCGGCATCGTCGGCGAAATATATGTGCGCTCTCAACCGTTCAGTAACAACTTTGTCATAGACAAGCTTGAGGAGTTGGGTTGTGAGGTAGCAATGCCTTCAATCGGCGAGTGGTTTTTGTATCTGAATTTCACCCGGGTAAGAAACTGCCGCTGGTTTAAACAATACCGCAGGGTAATATTTACTAAACTGTTTGATAAGTACATGAAGTATCGTCAGAAGAAGATTTTCAAAACACTCGGTCTGGGCCCGGAGGCTTCAGTCCTCAAAGTACTGGACCATGCGGGTGCCTACGTACATTCCACTCTGGAAGGCGAGGCAGTCATGACCGTTGGCAAAACCGTCGATTTTGCGGAAGAGAATTTTTCCGGCGTCATCAACGTCATGCCCTTTACATGTATGCCCGGCAATACAGTAACAACATTGTATAAGAAGGTCAAAGAAGACTTCCCTGACTTTCCCCTCTTTAACCTGTCGGTCGACGGCCTTGACCATGCGGTCGACGCCATGCGCCTGGAAACCTTTGTCAACCAGGCAAAAAACTACCAGATGAGGTAGTATTGACAACCACCGTATTTAGCTTATAATTCCTGGTTCTGCGGGTGTAGCTCAGGGGTAGAGCATCGGCTTCCCAAGCCGAGGGTCGCGGGTTCGAATCCCGTCGCCCGCTTTCGTTATTGTCCTGCAAGAGAGGAGGTCGTATGCGAAGAATGCCGCTTTTCTTTTTCATGGTTTCGGCGTTTTTGCATCCGTGTTTTGCCGAATTCGACTGGGCGAGACTTATTCTCAGAGAATCGACTAATGATCAAGCATCGGCTACAGGTATACTGAAAAAAGAATTATATAATCTGCAGTATGACGCGCAAATGCGGGTCGGCGATTTTCTCCGCATGCATCCAAACTCAGAGACCCCGATCATTGAATTCTTGAAACACCCTAAAATCGACCAGCATTATCTAACCGATGGCACGACAGAATATGGATACCGGTTACCTCTAGTAGGTGGAATCATTCGGGAAATCTTACCAGCCGCGCAACCCATCCAACTCGTTGTACCCATGCTATGTCCCACATGCGACCAACCATGGCCGGGTGATAAGCATCTTCCCGAAGGGATTACCTTGATCCCCAGAGAAAACGAAGTGTCTGATTTCTCAGGTATCATCATAGATTGCCGCGGTTTCACACTGACACCGTGTCTTTTCCCGAAAATCCTCAACGAAACCATGGTCGATGTATACTCCAGCAATATCGCTGATCCTCATAACCTCATTCTGCGTGGTCTGGTGGCATATTACAGTGATGAGATGCAGGCGAAGTCAAGAATCGGGGAGAATCCATTACTGATCAAGGCGCTCGGTGTTACCGGTGAAAAACCGACTGACATAATAATCTCCTCGGTTGACGCACAACGTATGCACAGTTCGCAGAATAAACTTAACTTACTTAGAGAATGTCGTGTCGCAATCGTTTTTTGACAGTAACCCTCGTTTTCTTTGGTTGCGCTCCTCTTTTTCACCATGAAAATGACTTTGAGCGCGGTCTGGAATCGTATGAAAACAAAGAATACACCGCGGCCGTCGATTATTTCGAATCCTACCATACCCAGCACCCTGATTACGACTCTGCCCTCTACTATTTATTCAACTGCTACCAGAAATTAAATAAGCCCGAAGAGCAGATACCTATTTTAGAAAAACTCGTCCACGGGAACACAACTGATGGGAATGTCTATCTGAATCTTGTCTACTATTACCGTAAATATGAAAGATTCAGAGATTTATACATCCTGCTATCCCATTATCCTAAAGACCAGCAAGAAAATTTGGAAAGACACCTCGCTCTCACGCGCCGGTTATTCGCCGAGCTGATGTGCGGAGCCACTACCCAGAAAGTAATGACCGACCCCATGATATACAGCATTTCAAAGGGTTATCTACCCCGGTTCCCGAACGGACAACTTTATGCGGAAGATACGCTTACGTACGCTAATCTTATTGTTCTTCTCGACCGACTAGTCGAACCAGATTACCCGCGGGATTTCTTTCCCATGAAGAATGTCTCTACCAAATCATACCTATACCTCCCCTATATGAGGCTTGTCGATTCAGGCATTTTGACGTTCGAACCTTATCTGGTGCCTGAATTTCCGGCACGAATCTCAACTACGGTGAATGCAGTCGAAGTGTTAGCGAAAAGAGGTCGTCTTGACTAGACTAATCGACCGCTATTTCCTGAAGGAATTCATCCCCCCGTTCCTCTTCTCAACCATTGCCTTAACTTTCATACTTCTCATGAACGAACTGTTCCGGCTCATCGATCTATTTGTCAGAAAAGGATTACCAGCAGCCATTGTCGGGCAGATCCTAATATACACTTTGCCGGTTATTATTTCATACACCGCGCCAATGGCAATACTGGTAGCGATCGTCATGAGTTTCGGCCGTGCTGCCCAAGACAATGAGATTCTTGCATTAAAGACAAGCGGTCTCTCATTCATGTCGATCATGCGCACCCCATTCACAATAACCCTGATTTTCATGATCTTTCTGGTATTTTTCAACAACTACGTTCTACCCGAATCGAACCACCGTGTTCGCAATCTCATGTTAGATGTTACCCGCAAGCGTCCGGCAGTACGTCTGCCCGAGGGCATCTTCACTGATGATTTTCGCGGATACACGATATATATTGGCAAAAAAGATGAACGCCTCTCAAAGATCTATGACATAACGATCTATGATGCAAAGGATGGTATGCTCGTAACTGCTCCGCGAGGTGAGTTGAAGAGCTTCGAACAAGACAACATTCTCCGATTCACCCTGTATAATGGCGAATTGCATCAACTCGTCGATAGTGCGAAGTATCAGAAAACACAATTCGACAAACAGATTCTTAACATCGAAATGGATAATGATCTGGTCCGGAAAGAACGAAGCTACCGTAATGAGAATGAGCTCAACATCAACGGTCTACAGGAATCAATCCAGGAACACAAGACGACAATCAAAAGCCTACAAAAAGAAATAACTGAAATCGGAAAAAGCGCAATCGAAGACTATCTGCAGGGTGATATCGCAAGCCTTGACCGCGCCATATTTGAGATCGAAAGGAGAAATAAGACGCTGGATGGCAAGATACGAAAATTATCGCGCTACCAAGTTTCTTTATACAAGAAATTCTCTCTTGCCTTTGCCTGTATCGTCTTCGTCATCATCGGAGCACCACTTGGTTATCTCTTTAAAAGAGGTGGCATAGCCGGAGTTCTAACTGGTGTTTTCCTTTTCTCTTCTTACTACATTCTTGTCATTGCGGGCGAGGAATTCGCCGACCGTCGGAACTTCCCTGCCTTCTGGGGCATGTGGCTTCCTAATTTCATCCTCCTTGCAGTAGGCGTTTATCTATTTATGGCGGCTGAATTCGATCGTTCGCCAATACGGAAGTTGTTCAAATGAGCATAATCAACCGTTATGTATTGAAACAATTCGCACGGTATATGATCTTCTGTCTTGGTATTTCGATATTCATATATGTAGTCATTAATCTTTTTGATAACCTGGGTAAGTTCCTGGCAAAGAATGCAACGGCTCTGGATATCTTGATCTATTATCTTTATCTAACGCCCTCGTACGCCATACTGCTCGTTCCGGTTGCCTCGATGATCGCCGTTTTTCTTGTCTTTGGCATCATGACCAAGAATCGAGAAATCCTGGTTTTAAAAACAAGCGGCCTCAGCATTAACCATCTTTTCTATCTCTTCATCATGACCGGTGTGGTTATTGC
>JBAUFP010000313.1:0-2572 GCA_049679205.1 bacterium
ACATGGAAATGTTCGAGTAATTTCTGGTAGGCAATTTCGTAAACAAAATGATAGCCGTCGAGTTGTGTCCGCGGTTCCTCTATCTTCAGTTCAACGCCTTCAGGAACCACAACCTCCTTCACTTCCCGCCGGAGGAGTATTTCTGACAACTCATTGGATGCTACCTCGCCGCACGAAAACTCACCGCTCGTTAGATCACAGAAGGCAACACCGATTCGGTTTTCATCGGGAAGACATGCCGCCAGAAAGAGTGCTCTGGTTTCATCTAATAGCGAAGGCCGCAAGACCGTGCCCGGAGTGATAACCTCGACAACATCGCGCGCCACCAATTTCTTACCTTTGCTTGCTGCTTCTAGTTGTTCGCAGATTGCGACCTTTAGCCCTTGTTTGACGAGTTTAGCTATGTAGTTATCAGCGGCCTTTATCGGAACACCGGCCAGGGGTACCCGCACACCTTTACTGATTGTCTTTGAGGTCAGGGTGATGCCCAGACAGCTACTGGCAAGTTTTGCATCCTCATAGTAGAACTCGTAGAAGTCTCCGACCCGGAAGAGCAGCAAAACATCTTTATATTTGTTCTTGATCTTCTGATATTGTTCAAGCAATGGGGTAAGATGCATGAATATATTGCTAACGGTCCATCAGAACATTACTGCCTTATGCCGATTCCATGACCGGTAGCAGATCGCTCCTTTTCAGGAGCCTCTTACTACATTACCCTTCAGTCCCAGCGAATCGAGTTTAAGCATGTATTCTTTGGCCTGTTCAAGGGTAAGAAACTGTCCGGCCCAGACCCGGTAATAGGTTTGACCTTTCACAAACGCCTGAACGACCCTGACATCCAGCCCTTTCTCACGTAAGGTTGCGGCATATTTCTCGGCATTGCTCTTGTTGCGGTAAGAACCCAATTGAATCGTGTAATATTCTTGTTCAACATCTTTGGTCAAGGTAATATTCGCCGCGCGCTCACTCCACACCGACTCTGGAAAAGATTTCTGAAGTTCCTTTAAGATCGCCGCACCCTCTTCCGTTTCGTCAACGCTGATGTATGAAACCCCTTGCCAGAACATGATTTCATCACGGTATTCAGTCTCTGGATAACGCTTGATGAGTGCATCCAGATTGGCGATTGCAGTTCGGAAGCTTTTGCGGGCGACATTAATCTTGGCGATCTCCAGATAAGAGATATCAGCATACCGCGATTGTGGATAGTTGTTAATTACATCATAATAGTACGATACTGCTGAATCAGGATTGACGGATAAGCGCCCCAGGTAATAAAAGACCTCCCCAATACGCGGATGGTTCTTATCTGCCTTCAGTGTATAGAAGATCTCCTTAGCCCGGCTGAACTGAAAAGAGTTGAACGAACGTATCGCCTCGTCTATATCCTGACCGAATAACAGACAAGGAATTACAAGACAGGCGAGAATGATTCTATTGCGTGACATTGCTCACAAAGGAATGTGAAATCCGTTTTTGTATTTCCACAGTTACTACACTTATATTCCTGTCCGCAAAGCGTACCCTCAATTTCATCGAGGGCCTCTAAGATTGCTTCGTCTTCTGTTTTCAATTTTAGTAGCCGTATCTTAGGCAAAACGCTGCGCGGAAAAAGCTCGGCTAATTTCATATATACATCGTGAGCGGATTCAACATCGCTTTTCTTCTCGTACAATTTCGCCAAGGCGAAGCCCACCGAGAAATTTCTTGGATCCTGAGCCGCGATCTTTTCATACATGGGAATGATATCATTGAACGCGCCTAACTCGTAACTAACCTTCTCAAAATGGGGTATGATCAAGAATGCATATTCTGGATGTTGATTGATAATTCGAAGATAGTACTCACGTGCCTTCTTCAATTCGTTCTCCCGTTCAAAGAAATTACCCGTGCAATACATCCCGGTTATCGAATCGGGAGATATTCTCAAAGACTTTCGAAGCAGATTGTTGGCCTCCTTTTCAACTTCGTGGTCACCCTCTTGTATTTTTGCCATTTTGTCGCGCGCCAGAGCGGCGTAGTAGAAAGCACGTCGGCTTTCATTCTTGGGTTTAAAGGCACCCTCTTCGTAAACTGCTATGCAGTCGCTATAGTTACCCATGTCTTCGTAGATTCTTAGGATTAAATTGTAGGCGTGATTATCTTTTTTGTCGATCTTTAGAATTTCTTTAAGGAAGGAGATCGCACGATTCGGTCGGCTCGCAGCAAGGGCATCCTGAGCCAACGCGTAGTACAATTTCTTTTCTTCATGCTTCTTCAACGTCGGTCGCGCCGTAAGCGACTGATGGATTTGCATGGCGCGTGCAGGATCTCCTTTCTTCCGGTACAGATCACCCAACCTGACGTAGGCGTCGAAAAGGTCGGAATTCACATTAACTGCTTCTTTGAGCCGCTTCATGGCCAACTCATCATCGCTATCAAGCAATGCTACTAGCGCTTCAAGATACGGTTGAAATGCTGTCGTCTTCTCATGTCGTCTGTGGAAAAACAGATAGAGTACAATCGCAATGAGAGCTACGACAATGAAGATCAAAGCGGTCATTTCTCCTCCTCAAGAGGTAGATTTCGC
>JBAUFP010000314.1:0-21669 GCA_049679205.1 bacterium
GTAATAAATCGTGTGCGGCAATTACCGGATTGTTAAGTGTCGATCCGCTAGGTAATGTGATTCCATGCTCCTCATGGCGCGAACCCGTCGGATCGCTGCTTAAAAAAAGATTTCGCGATATCTGGCAATCACAAGGAATGGATTTCTATAAACACGCGGATTATGCACCGGATGAGTGTTCGGGATGTACGCAATTTAGCAAATGTAAGGGAGCATGCCCGTTGTACTGGCAGGCATGTGGTAAGAAGGAGATAAGTGAGCGAGCCTAAAGGATATTTGATTTTCGATAAAATCAGCCCGCGTCTGCGCGGCTTTGGTTCTGTGCTGCTTATCACTGCCGGATTTTCTATTCAGCTGAGCACGAGAAACATACTTGCTGGAATACCCTTCATCCTAATGTGTTTGCTCCTCAATCTTATCAAAGGGGTGTCGATTAAACAGACGCCGCCAGTCAAATTAGACTGGAAAGAAGTGACGCCGGATAAGATCGATCAGGTTCTTGCTCACTGCCGCAAGATAAAGAAGTTTCGCAGTCAAAATCTTGGATGCTTTCTTGGTTTCGTTATTGTTTTGATTGTTTTCGGTAGTTTTCTATTTCCTTTACTCGGTGCGCTGTCAGTTCCGTTCTCGTTGTTGGCCGCAATCATCGATGCAGTTGTCCTTTTTTCTGGTGTGATATTAAGCGGGCGGAAGAGCGCATGGATGCCTCATGCGCTTGATGTGAAGGCAGAGATTGTAAAGCGTTTTCTCGAGTCCCCAATGATCAAGGGTGATCCCAGTCTTCATGCCGCGCCTTATCTGGAGATCGGTCACACCAGTGAGGGCGGTTATCCTAATGATACAAGATTTCTGATCAAGTTCAAAGATGCGCCAGATACGTTCATCGGTTTACAGGGACAGATATCGATCAATACGGTAAAATCAAGGACATATCCGTATTTCTATACCGTACTGATTGCCCGTCCTGAATTCCGTCTTCTTGATAAATCAAAGTCACTAAAGATTTCCCTGGATAATATCACCTTAGAGAAGAAAAAGACCGGAGAAGTTGATGTAGTTGTTATCCGGCAAACAACGACAAAAACATCAGGATATCATACGGCCCAGAAAATGCAGGACTACATTCTGCTAAACAGTATCAAGATAGCGAAGAATTTTTTTTAATCGCTCGTTAGGGCAAATTTCATCAAATCGGTAAGAACCCTTGTTTGCTGGATGTTTTATGTCAACAGGTCTTTTATTTCCCTGTAAAGCTTGATTTTCGGTTCTGGATAATACCAGGTGTAGAAGAGATTGTTATGATACAGGGGGTCGGTATTTTCATTAAAACCCGTATTCTCGTACTCCTCGGTGTGGGGGATTGGTGAGAATTCACAGAGATGGGGGCGTATTGACAGTTCTCGACAGAGCTTGATCGACGAGATAATTTCTTCGTGCCCTTGTCCGGGCATCCCGAATAATACGTAAGCGTGTATTGCGTCCGCGGGGAATCCAATCTTTCTAAGAGTATTCACGGCGGCTATAAACTCATCGGTGTTGACTTTGCCGCCGGTTCTTTTCTGAACATCAGGATTGGTTGTCTCCAGGCTTAGGTACATCGTCTTGAAGTTCGCACGTAGCATTTTTTGGGCAATGGATTCATGCAGAAACCGGCAGTGCAAACCGTTTGATGTGTGGAAATTCAACCCGAGTTTTCTTTGTGCTATATCATCAAGCAGCTGCGGTAATTCTTTGTTAAAGAGTAATGCATCATCAAAGAAGGCGATGTTATTCGTTCGGCTCGCCAGCGAGGAGAGCTGTGCGATTATTGTTCTATTCGGCACCGGCTTGAATTGGGGACACAGTATTCTCGTGGCGCAGTATGTGCAATCAAAAGGGCAACCACGCGAAGTGAGAATGACTCCATAGAATAGATTATGATAAAGGGAAAAGTCGGGAAGAATCTGTTTCATATCAAAAGTGGTGTTTTGGATGAAGCCAAGTTCAGAGAGCACCTTGTGCAGGCTATATTCAGCCGGACCTTCGATTACTAAATCCGCTGCAGATTTTTCCCGCGCATGTCTTGCGCATAGAGTTGCATAGATGCCACCGAGGATGACGGGTATGCCTGGAAAGGTATCTTTCAATATCCGGATCGCTTCAAAGACACCGGGGTACCAGTATGTCATCGAGGAAGTGACGAAGATTATGTCTGGCGGCTGTGCGTGCTGTAAGCTCTTTATGAAGATTTTCTGTGGTATACCGTACCGTTTATAGAAGCGGGGGACGTTTTTGTAGATACTGGGTTTTTCCACGTTTTCCCATGCATACTTGCCTCGTCCGTATAGATCAGTCTTTGTCTCTGTTTTATGAAAAATACTGTTCCGGTCCATACAATCGAGGAGCATTACTCCAAAACCGATTTCTTTGAGCATGCGGGCAACAATCAATAGGCCCAATGGTTTGTTCCAAAAATCAAACGCCTTGAAGTCGTACACCCAGGGATTCACGAGCAGTGCTCTTTTTTGATGTTGGGGTGGTGACATAGCGCAGAACTCGGGTTAGGCTAGCAGCACCAATTGTACATCCATAACATTGGTTCCTGTTGGTCCGGTTACCAGCAAGTCACCTGATTTTTTCAGGATAGAATACGAGTCTTGATCAGTAAGCGCTGCGTTGTGATCTAGTCCCATGCTGTGTAGTCTATGTAGTGTTGTGCCATCAATGATGACTCCCGCAGCATCTGTCGGTCCATCAGCGCCGTCGGTTCCGGCACTGAGTACGACGGCATTTTTTAAACCCTGAATCAATGGTGACAAGGCCAGGCCGAAATCGCAGTTTCTTCCTCCTTTACCTTTTCCGGTTACTCGGACGGTCATCTCGCCGCCGGCAATAACGCAGATTGGACCTTGGTTTCGGGCTGAATCGGATAGGTCCTTGATCATTGCGCCGAAAATTCGTGCTACATTTCTCGTGTCGCCTTGCATCTTGGACGTTAGCGTCAGAGTTCGGTAGCCAATTTGTGTGGCCTTCTGTGCGATAGCACGCAGTGCATCCAGGTTATGCGTAACGATGATATTATTCGTTTTCTCGAAGACCGGATCACCTGGCTTTGGGGTTTCGGGTACTTCGCCTTTGAGCCCAGCCTCAATGTGATTACGAATTGCAGCGGGAACGGTCTCCAGGAGTCCGTGTTTTTTCATGATATCATAGGCATCCCCAAACGTTGTCGCGTCCGGGGCAGTTGGTCCAGAGGCGATGCTGTCCAGCCGGTCGGCAATGACATCCGAGATTATTAAAGATAGTGCAGTTGCCGGGTATGCGAGCCTGGCGAGTTGTCCGCCCTTGATTTGTGATACGTGCTTGCGCAGTGTATTGACTTCATGGATATTGACGCCGCAGCTCCAGAGTTGTCGGGTCACCATTCTCAAATCACCCAGTGTAATGTTTCCATCGGGTAGAGTACAGAGCGCTGAACCACCGCCCGATAGTAAACAAAGCACTAGATCTGTCTCACCCGTCTCGCTAACGAGTTGTGCGATTCGCTGAGCGCCCCTAAGACTGTGCACGTCAGGCATAGGATGCGCTGCTTCCAGGAGATGACTTCTGTTTAGTTTAATGCGGTTTCCGTGTTTAACGACGACGATACCAGTAGTTATGCGATCTTGCAGGATATCTTCAGTCGCACGTGCCATGGGTCCGGCTGCCTTGCCAAAGGCAATCAAAAAGATACGCCTGAATCCTTTTAGATTAAATGGTATGTATCTGCCGAGAGTATCACGGACAGTGAGTGTTTCCCCGTTGATACACAGGCTTTGCCTGGTTGTGTCATAAGCATTGACGGCATGAACTCCAGACATGAACAGGTCTTTGGCTTCCATCCGCATTGTGTGGAGAGTCTTGGCACACATCTTTACCTGTGACCGCGATGTTTCTGATTGCGGTCAAAGAGAAAACTTGTTGAACGACTACACCAGTTCTTCCAGATTTGAAACGAGTAACTCGAAGAACTCTTTGTTAGGAAAAATACTGGAGAATATCCGTGCTATGATCCGTACGGATTGTTCAGGCTCAAGGCAATATTGCATCTGTAAAAACCTTTGCCGGAATTCGGTGATCTTTTCTCTTACTTCGGTGTTCCTGATAGTCACATCGGCGACATATTCAGCAAGAACCCTAAAATCTTCTTCTTTCATCCCGAATCGCGTCATTTCTTGAACGCCCATCCTTATGCCGCTCGCCTGGAGAAAGCTCTCGTCATCGGGCAATGCCTGGTAATTCGTTATGATGTTGTTGTTCTCTAATCGCTGTGCGAGTTCGTTCCCGGTGCCATACTTGCTCACTCTTATTACGACCTGGTGGGTTTCCGTGAAACCGTCGGCTGCATCACCCTCGACATCAATGCCGGCATCCTTCAAGGCGGCTGCATAAGCCCGAGCGTTCTTTCGCACCTGAGTCTGGTAGTCACCCTTAAAGGTATTCATTTCGTACGTTGCCATGAGCAAGGCCAAAAGCGTGCCCAGATGATGGTTGCTTGTAGATCCAGGAAAAGCACGGCCCTTGATATCGATCCACAGACGGGACAAAGGGTGTTCCTTGGTTATCGTTGATGCAACGATACCGCGTTGCGGCCCGAAGTATGTCTTGTGCGTACTTCCGGTAACTACATCAGCGCCTTCTTTGAAGGGTTCCTGTAGCACACCGTAGAGTCCGAGTACATGTGCCATATCATACATGATCAGTGGTTTTGGATGCCAATCTTTGACTATGGTGTGTACGAATTCCACGGGTTCTTTGTGAAGAAACATGCTCTTACCGAAAACAATAAGCTCGGGTTTATCTTGCTCGAGTATCTTAGCCAGTTCATCAGTGTCGGTTTTGTATGGGCAATCCTTACGCACCGGGAAATTAATCACCCGCTCCTTACCGGTTGCCGGATCTTCGTCGACGTAATTGAAGAGTGCACCCATCGGTTGCGAACTGAGATGCCCCCCTTTGGTTAATTCATTGTTCATCACCAACCTCATTTTGCGGAACGGTTCTCCTTCATTGCGGTCACGGTTGATATATTTGACCATTGCCTTGAAGACTACCTCGTTCGCCATCTGGCCGCTGATTGGCCTGAGCTCGACCCGTGGGCAGCCAAAGTATGCAGCCATTTCCTTGCATAAATCCCCTTCTACCTCGCGAATGAAATCAATACCCTGGTAAAAATAAACTTCTTTACCCTTCATGGTACGATGCTCAGCATACCTGCCCGAAGGGTCTGATATCTCGCATAACTTTACTAAAGGACTTGGTGTAGTTTCCGATGGGATGAGATTTATGCATTCCCTCTGCCGCCACCGGTTATTCTTTTCTATCTTTTGTGCTAAATCCTTTATTTTTTCGATGAATTCGTGCACGGCTACCTCCAATCGAACGCCTTCCTTATAGAACGCGCTTGGATGCAGACAGATTGTAGCGGATTCACACAGATATGCAAGTTGACATATCCATCCGCTTGCATCAGTGATAATCCGTCTGCATCTTATAGTATCCTAGAGATACAGTATGTCAAGGGTTCAACGATTATTGACTTTTCCCTTTTATTGGATAGAATTAGCTGGCTATGAGACTTGCAGTTGTTGGTTTACAATGGGGTGATGAGGGTAAGGGCAAGATAGTAGATTATCTTGCCAAGGACTTTGACATCAACGCCCGCTACCAAGGCGGTTCCAACGCCGGGCACACGGTGCATCACAACGGTGAAAAAGTCATATTCCATCAGATTCCGTGCGGTGTTTTGAACAAGAACGTAACCGGGATTATCGGTGCTGGTTGTGTATTAGATCCAAAGATATTTTTCAATGAGCTTGAGAACCTGAAGAAATATGATTCGAATATAGAAGAACGCATTAAGGTGTCAAAATTCTGTCATCTCATAATGCCCTACCATGTTTTGATTGATGAGATCAGAGAAACCACGAAGCAGGCAATCGGCACGACGAAAAAAGGTATTGGTATTGCCTATGAGGATAAGTACGGGCGCATTGGACTGAGGGTCGGTGATCTTTACAATATAGAAAAATTCGAAAATAGATTGCGGCTCAATATTTCGAGGAAGAATCTGATGTTAATGGATGTGTATAATGCAGAACCGCTATCAGATAACGAGATATTGGATCTTTACATGAACCATGCAAAGAAACTCAAGCCCATGGTTATTGATGAAACCAGATTCTTGAGTGACGCGATTGCCGCTGGCAAGCATATTCTCTTCGAGGGTGCACAAGGTGCCTTGTTGGACATCGACTTTGGTACCTACCCTTATGTCACTGCAAGCCATACCATAACTGGAAGTGTTCCTATCGGGTTGGGAATTCCTCCGGGTAGTGTCCAACGTGTATTAGGTGTGGCTAAGGCCTACACGACCAGGGTCGGTCAGGGTCCTTTTCCCACCGAAGATAGTGGACAGTTGGGTACGATGCTCAGGGAATCGGGTGCCGAATTTGGATCCACGACGGGCCGGCCAAGACGGTGTGGTGCGTTTGATGCGGCCATTGTCAGATATTCAGCGCGTATCAATGGTGTCAGCGACCTGGTGCTGACAAAACTGGATATTCTGTCCGACTTTGATACAATAAGAATCGCGAAAGGGTATAGGGGAGAAAAGGAATTTGACCCCTTTAGGAGTGAACAGCTAGAACCAGAATACATAGAAGTACGGGGTTTCAAAAGAGATATCTCCCGGGCACGGGTGCGTAATGATTTGCCCGAAGCCGCCAGGGATTATATTAAGTCAATTGAGGATCATACTGGTCTCAAGGTGAGCTATGTCTCGGTGGGACCAGAGCGTGATGCCGTTATCAAGATGTAATTTCGCATTCCAGGCATAAAACCCGCGCGGAAAATTCCACTAAAACCAGTACTGGACACACATTGAGCACTATTGACCCTTCTGATTTTCAATTTACCTCTTGATTTTTTTAGATATATATATATATTTATGTTAATGAATGCATCTGAGGGACGTGTCTGGGCGGAAATTTCGCTCGACCGCTTAACAGACAACTACCGGATCGTAAAGAAAGCGGTGGGTTCGGCCGAAATCATGGCGGCAATAAAGGCTGATGCCTACGGTCACGGCGCGATCGAGGTTGCGCGCGCTCTGGAATCAGAAGGTATCTACATGTTTGGTGTCGCCGGTATTGAAGAGGGTATTGAATTGAGGGAAGCAGGTATCAAGTCGAAGATTCTCGTTTTGAGCCCTATTCTCTACAGTCAAATTGATGCCACACTGGAGTACGATATTATACCAACGGTATCCGAGCTAGGATTCTTCGAGATTCTAGACAAAAGGTTGAAAGATCTTGGCCGGCCGTATCTAGTACATATTGAGATCGATACAGGCATGACCAGAACGGGCTTTTCGCTCGATCAGGCAAAGGAGGTGATCCAAACAATAGCTTCATCGCCGCGTGTGAAAATCGATGGTATATTTTCACATTTCCCTCTAGCCGATGCGGATGGATTGTTCACGAAAAGACAGATCGAGAGATTCAAAGAGATTATTGATGATTTAAGACCAACCACAGTCAACATCGGTTCGGTCCATCTCGCTAATTCATCAGGTATCTTCAAGTGGCCGGACTCGCACCATAATCTTGTCCGCCCGGGCATTGCCTTGTACGGTTTACGGTCTTCACCAAGTATTACTTACAGTGGTGATTTCAAGCCGGTGATGGCCCTCAAATCACGCGTCGTGAATGTGCGTGTTGTGGATGCGCAAACACCCGTTAGTTATGGACATACTTTTGCCACGGGAAGACGGAGCAAGATTGCCACGGTGAGTGTCGGTTATGGGGATGGCTATCCGCGGCTTCTTTCGAATAAGGGAGATGTCCTCATCCATGGGCAGCGTGCGCCGATCGTCGGTACGGTGTGTATGGATCTCATCATGGTAGATATTACGGATATGCCAGAAGTGCGCGTCGGTGACATTGTCACCCTGTTCGGACAAGACGGAGCTCGAGAAATCCCGGTTGAAGAATGCGCGACAAAAGCCAACACAATCGTTTACGAGATAACGTCAGGTATTGGTCCCAGGGTGGCACGTGTGTTCAAGATTAAAGATAGAGTAGTAGAGATCAGAACTCTATTAGGAAGATGGGGAAATAATGGATGTTGATGTATCACGGGTAGTTTCACATACCTTGAGTATCAGAGACATTTGCGTTAAACAGTTAGTGCACAATATTTATTCACCGAAATAAGGAGGAAGGCATGAAAAAATTAGTAATACTACTGGTGTTCGTCTCAGTTTTCGCGCAAGAGACGACACACACGGTCAAGGAAGGTGATACATTGTGGGATATTGCCGGGTTTTATTATCAAAACCCTTTTCTCTGGCCATATGTCTGGCGGGCAAATTTAACGAACATAGCAGACCCTCACTGGATTTATCCGGATCAGAATTTTATCATTCCGCCATCGCCTGAAGAGGCACTCGTCGAAGTGCCTGAAGAAATGCCGGTGTATGTACCCGAGGAAGAGGTTACTATGATCCCGTCGGCGCTGGAACCTACGGCCGAGGTGATATCTGTAGTAAAACCTGAAGAACGAATCTTTAGTGAAGAGATTATCCATCGCGCTGGATTTATCGTTGATGAAGATATGCCTTACTGGGGCAAAATTGTTGGTACCGAACCCAATGCTGAAAAGGTTATCACTTCGTTTAAGAAAGTCTACATCGACCGTGCTGGAGACGTTGCCGTGGATGATAAGCTGACCATCTTTCGTCCAGGTAAAGTCATTACCCACCCGAAGACCGGTAAGAGGTTAGGCAGAGAGATTATCGTGCTCGGCACAGCGTTAGTTGAAGCTGTTGGTGAGGAAGGATCAAGATGTAAAGTAATGGCTTCTTACGACTTAATCAAGGGTGGTGATTTTGTAACACCGTACGAACCAGTTCTGGCACCGGAGAAGGTGGAATTGATACCGGCCACCAAAGAAATTGAAGGCTACGTGGTTGAAGTAAAGACGGAAAGAAGATTGACGCCACCTCATGTCTTTGCATTTATTGATCAGGGTGAACAGGCAGGCACTGCGGTTGGTGATATTTTTGACGTATATCAGGAAAGGAATGTTAGTGGTAAGGATATGCCTGATTTCAAAATTGGTAGGATCCAGGTCATAAGTGTATTCAATGAGGCTTCAATTGGATTGGTCTTGGCAGAGCGGGAACCTATTTCCATGAAAAGGGGAGAGAGATGTCGACTCGCTTCGGAGGCGAGGTGAGAGAAAAAGATGCATTAAGCCAAGTATATTTATTCCGTGAATTAACACCCCATGAGATGGAAAGAGTGCTGTCGATCTCTAAGGAGAAGAGAGTAAAGAAGAACGAATTAGTATTCAGGGAAGGTGACATCGGCGACGCGTTCTATCTTATTGTCACGGGAAGCGTTCGGATATCAACACTGGTGCCCGGGGTTGGTGAGGAGGCCCTGACGATACTAAGCGAGGGCGAGTATTTCGGTGAAATGGCGCTGATCGACGACGCACCGCGTTCTGCCTCGGCGATTGCCAATGATGATGGTATGCTTCTGTATATCGGTAAAGATGATTTTCGGAATTTGCTGGAGCAACAGACCGATATCGCCTATAAACTACTTTGGATTTTCACGAAGACGCTTTCGGCACGACTACGGAAGACAGATGAACAACTCAAGAGCATTTTTTCGATCGCCAAGACGTTCTGATTATGTGAAGACTTAATTCTAACAGGAGACATGATGGGCAAGATACTGCTGATTGTTTTCGGTTTGTCCCTGATCATAGAGCGGGTGACTGAAAAGGTACTTTACCTTGTGCCAACCCACCCCGGCAAAATCTACGCCTGGATTGTCAGCACGGCATTAGGTCTTATGATTTGCTTTGTGTTCCGTTTCGGCATCATGAGGGAATTGGGTCTGGTTAGCGGTTCAACAATAGCAGCGTGGCTTGATTACCTGGTTACTGGCATTCTCTTGGCTTCGGGTAGTGAGCCGGTTCATTCGATAGTCTCTGCGCTTGCATTCAAGAAGGACGAACTGCAGAAAAGGGTGAAGGGTGTTTGATATATTCAATGTAAAAGATCCCCAGAAAGCGTTGCAGAGGGCGCAGGAACTCATTAGAGAAGACAAGAAAGAGGCTGCGATTAAGGTTCTCGAAGACAATCTAACCGAAGCTAATGAATCGTTTGACCTCTTCCAGGAGCTGGCCCGTCTCTATTATGATGTAGATGAGCGAGGTCGCGCAGTCGATCTCTTGCGTCGACTATACAGTATTGTGCCATCCCGGGTGGATGAGATAATAGCCCAGGTTTCCGAACTGTACTATCGTCATACGTCTATCGATGCGGGAGAATTTCTCATTCAGCTATATACTTCGCGGCATACTTATGATGAGGTGAGCAAAGTTTTGTTGGCGATGAAGGAGCATGAGATAAAGCTGCTCATAAAAAAGTACGAGAAATTAAGGCAGATCGTTGAGAACAAGAAAATCATGCTCAAGCAGGATTTCGACAATATTATCATCCTCGCTTCTCTAAAGTTTTATATAGGCGCTGGTGAAGCTGCGGCGGCATCAGTCGAACCCCTGATAGAACTCGACGTGTTCAAGAAATCTCTGTTTGACTGGGCGCGCATCTTGGGTAGGGAGCGCTATAGTGATTCCCACGCGGCGATTTTGTTGCTCAGGGTGCAATTGGCGAACGGCGCATTTGAAGATGCCTTGACCCAAACACAGCGCATTTTTGAGAAATTTCCAGAAGTCTCAGTAACTCTTATTGATATCTTGTCCGCAGTAAAATCAACACCAGAGCTTCAGCCCGCCTACACTCAGATGTTGACTGATCTGTATATCACCCAGGGTGATCTGGATACTTCGATTGACCAATTGCAGCAAATGCTGGAAAAAGACACAAAGGGTATCGACGCGGTAATCAAAGACCTGAGGAAATTAGAGGTCGTTAACCCAAAAGATTTGAAAATCCTGTATACCTTGGCTGATGCCTACTTGCGTGCGAAGCGGATTCCGCTGGCGATAAGTGAGTTGGATAAGATATTCGACATAGATAAGGAACAGTACGATGAAGTGCTGAGACGCTATAAACAGGCCTTTGAGCAGAAGCAAAATGATCCATTCGTGATCCAAGGGTTGGTGAATCTCTACTTAAAGCATGATGAGATAGATGCTGCGGTTGACATAATCGAATCAGTCTACCGGCTGGATCCTGGCTTATTGAATGAATATATTCTAAACCTCAATACAATTCTGGCTAAGGATTTTGATAATGCGAAAGCACTATACCTGCTAGGACAATGTTATGCACGCAAAGGCGACCGCGAAAGTGCTCTGCTCATTTTTCGAAAGCTAATAGACAATCAGGAATACGAATCCGTTAGTGAGGCAGCTAAGGAAATCAGCGCGGCAAATCCGGAAGATGTTGATTATGTCAATCTGCGTGCAGGCAGCCTCGTCATGCTTGGTAAAATCGATGAAGCCTTGCAGATTTTGAATGACTTTCTGAAAGTAGAACCGGAGAAACTGGTTCATCTCTTTCCCTCGTTTGATCTAATTTTGAGCAAGAAACCAGAACAGTTTGCACAGATAGAACCAATTTACAGGAAGTACAAAAGAGAAGATCCATATGTAACCGAACTCGCGATGGCGAGGGCATATGCATATGTCGGCGCCTACAGGAAATCGGTTAACGCTTTCGAACAATGTTTCAAGATAGAGGGCAAGAAAGAAGTAACAAAAAGAGCACTCATTGAGGTAATCAAGGAAAGACCGGATGCCGTTCCATTGTTGTTGACCGCAGCGCGGGCGTTCATCAGCGAGGGTGAGATGGAAATCGCTACTCAGTTCTTCAAGACCGCACAACTGGTTGATCCTCAGGCTTTCTTTGAAATCATAAATGAGTTTTACGATGCAATTAAGGCATTTCCCAAGGATCGTGAGGCAAGGACACTGCTCGTGGAAACGTTCTTTAGCCGGAGTTTATGGGATAAGGCGATCGAGGAATCGCGTCGCGCCATCGACGTTTTTGATAAAGACGCACAGTATTTCAATCTGAAGCTCGGACAATCTTTGGTGGAAACAGGTAGGCTGAGTGAGGCGGTCAGACCACTCATGATATCACTGGAGGGTGATGAAGATTATTCCGCTGAAGTCATTGAGTATCTGGACAAAATTTTGAAAACAGACAAAAGCAACGTGCCCGCTCATTTTGCCCGTGGTAGGGCGTTAAGCAAGGCGCGTCGTGTCGATGAGGCAGTGGATGAGTATCTGTTGACGGCCAAGATTCTACCGTCGCGTGCGAACCACGTTCTGGGCGAACTGAAATTACTCTCAAAGAAAGTTATCGCCCACCCAAAGGTGTTGTTTGCCTTGGGTATCATTGAGCTAAGCCTTAAACAGCACGACGCTGCCATTAGTGATCTTATGAAAGCGGTTGAACTCGATGCTTCTCTGGTAAGGAAAGTCATACCGCTTTTTGAACGCCTGCAGGAAAAGATATCCAGTCCGCTGCTCAGTTTTTCATTAGCTAAGATCTATTATATTGCCGACCTCAGGGGCTCAGCAATAGACCTCTTCATTGAGGCACAATCGCAGGATAAGACATTACGAGAACCGGTTATTGCGGAGATGAAGAAAATTTGTGCAGATAATCCGCAAGATATTGCGTCACGTAAGGGGCTCGCCGATATGTATTTCGGTTATCGCAACTGGGAAGACACATTGACTCTACTTGAAGAGCTCTATGACTTGGACAAAGGGGAAAGTGAATGGATCAAGAGCTATGTCGGCCGGATCCTGCAAGCTGACCATCACAATATTCCTTCATACAATTTCCTCGCTCGCATATTCGTTGACGAAGGTAGCCAGGATAAGGCAATTGAGGTGTACAAGAAATTGGTAGAGATGACCCCCACGGAGATGGCTAGCGTCGTTAGTGTATTGAGCTCTTACGATGAAAAGACACCGGCGATGTTGTTGTATCTCGGTGATCTGTATACGGGCAGTGGCTATATGGAGGAATCAGTCAATATTTTCGAAGAATTGTTCGCTAGGGACCCCTCATATGCCGATGCAATAGCAAATCGAATAGAGAATGTGCTGAAAAAGAATGCCGACTTAGGAAAAGCATATTTGCTACAGAGTAGGATTTATGCATCTCAGAATGACTATGGTATGGCGATACAAGCTATCGAACGAGTAAGGCAGTTGATGCCTGAGCGCGAAGATATCATTCTAAAACAGGGGCAGTTATTGCATGAGTCAGGTGCCACCGAAAAGGCGATTCAGCTATTCACAGAACTTCTGGGTAAGAGCAGAGACCGGAAAGCCATTTATCGTATGATCAAGAAGGCACGGGATGATTATTACAGGGAGAGAATAGATATGCTTCAAGGCGATGAAGATAATACTAGGTTGGAGAGAGCACATCTGTATTTAATGATGGGCAAGGCTAAAGAAGCTGAACGAGAAATGAAGTTTGAACCTGGTGACACAGCAATCGCAGGACAACAGACATTGTTGAAGGCACGGCTATACCTGAAAAAGAAAAGACCGATTGATGCGTTGGAGATTGTGAAGACTCTACCCGTCAATAAAGAAACTGCGGAAACATATGCGGATGTATATGAAGCGATGGGTTCGTTTAGCGCCGCGGCCCTGGTATTGAGACAAGCTGGTGTTGAAGGTGTGGAACAGCGTATTAGTAGTTTTGAGAAACTTGCACAAGCCAAGAGATCAACAAAGGGCAAGTATTTTGTTGAAGGGAGGACTTGATGAAATGCCCCTTTCTGATGAAGAGAAAAGACATATACGATGATGATGGTAAGAAAGTGGATGAGGAGATCGAACTGCTCGCATGCTTGAAGAACGAGTGTATGGTCTACGATAGCGCGACAAAGCTGTGTTCACTGCTTTCCTCTAACATGAAAACAGGTGTGCTTATTGATGACTACAAGAAAGGTATCAAGGAAATCAAAGAGGAGATATTCCAGCGCGCCGAGGCTTTGGGTGAAGGTGTCACACAATCAGTAGAGAAACTACAGGAGGGGATACTGAGTCGTCTTGATGTTCAGAAAAAGCAGCTTGAAGTGATGATACTTGGCTTCGATAAATTACAGGAAGCATTCACCAACAGGTTCGAAGACTTGAAGCTGAGTCTGCAGGACGCCAGTACCGGCGTAGCCAGTGGATTGGTGGCTTTGGGTGCGGCGGGCGAGAAACAAGGAGAAACTCTAAAATCAGCTGTGCTTGCGTTGCAGGAGAAGTTCTCAGATGTCAATACTACAAATGTGCGATTGGCCGATGATCTCCTGGCGGGTATGAATAATCTTGGTGAACGGCTCAAGGGAGAAATAAATGAAATGAAGTCGCAAAATTCCGAGGCACTCAAAGAAATCGCAGCGAAATTCGATGAATTCAGCCGACAATTTGCTGAGATGGGACAAACCGATGGCGCACGAAGTCAAGCTTTGATTGATAAGATAAGTAGTATTGATGATGTTATGAAAAACGTTATAAACGAACTACGCTTTGAGGCTTCAACAACGGCCGATCGATTCAAGGATGAGCTGGGCAAGTATATTGAGGGTGTGAAGAATGAAGTGGTGAACCTGAAGACGGGTCAAGTCGTGGCTCTGAATGGATTGCAGGGTGAGCTCGTGCAGGTGAAGGAATTATTCACTAAGTCATCGGTGAGCTTGGAATCGATGTTAGAAATGATGGGTAGTCTGAATAGCAACTATCTGGAATCATTAGGTAAGATTGCGGGTTTGGCTGAGGGTATGAGAAAGGGCGTGGAGGAAATCGGTGAGTCGATGACGAGGGTCTTGAACGATATGACTACGGAAACACACAATCAAATAGGTGCGGTTGCCACACAATATGAAAAAACATTCGGCGATGTTGCCAAACTCACTGACCGATTCGAGGACGTGAAAAATCAGCTCGGTGATATGACTACACAGATGACTCAGGATTTCAGAGAATCACTCGACCGCCAGACAAAACTTTCCGATCATACAAAAGATATTCTCGAGAGCATAAGGGCTTTTCTACTGCAGGAGGAGAAGCGCTTTGAGAAAGAGCAGGAGCTCAGCAGGAAGAAAACAGCGTTGGACCACTTCGACCGGGCAACGCTCTATTTTTACCGCGGTAACTTCGAGCTTGCCTTTAATGAAATCGAAAAGGCGATAGAGATCGATAAGACTGCCGAATATCTTAATCTCAAGGGTTTGATTTTCGCTGAGTTGGGTCGCTATGATGATTCGAAAAATACGTATGTGGCAGCTTTGAAAATGGAGCCTGAGTATGCCGAGCTCCATAACAACCTTGGACTCCTATTTCTGAAAATGAAAAAGCTGGATGAAGCCGTGTTGTCCTTTGAAGAATCGGTGAAGAAGAACGTAAATAATGCACTGGCCTATGTGAATCTTGGCAAGGCATTGATTGAACTGGAGAAATTTGATGAGGCAATAAGCGCGTATAATCGGGCACTGGAAATTGACCCCGGCAATCAAGAAGCAAGGGAGGCGGTCCGATTATATAAAGAAGGGAAAATAGAAACCTAGGATCATCGGGTGGAGTAATGGATATAATCGAGAAGTTGAAAAAAGAGAAAAAAATCAGGTCCGTATTTGACATTATACTTGAAGACAAGAATGCCAAGGAAAACCCGGAACAGAAGCCGAGTGATATTGAGATTAGGGAACTCAATCCTGCTCAACCAATTGTCAGTGAACCAGAGCGGGTTGAAGCCGAACTAGGCGGAACACGGCCAGTACGGGAATTCCGGACCGAGGGTATGCACGAGTTCGATATTGAAAGCCTCGGTGCATCAAGCGATGGTGCAATACGGATCGAATACAAGACACGGGTCTGTAAACTCATCGATGCTGGTGATTTTGATGAAGCTATAGAACTACTGAAGGATCTGAAGTCGAAGCTAACCGGCAAATAACAATCCTGAGCGATTCCAGAATCAATTTACCGGCGTGTCTCCGCTATCTTTTGCAGTAACTTTTGTGCTTCCCAAAAATCTGGCTGAAGGTCGAGGGCCCGGCGGATGGCTATGATCGCCTCTGAAATCCGGCCGGCATTGTAAAAAGCTACCCCAAGATAGAAATGACCTCTGGGGTCATCGGGTTCGAGGAAAGCCGCCCGCGTGTACAGGGCTGCGGCTTCGTCCCATCTCTTGCGGCGACTGAGCTCCACGCCGTAGCGCCAGTAAATTTCTTTAAGGAAAAAAATCGCGTAACGATCTTCGGGCTCATTTGCATATACATGTTCCAGGTGGACCCGAGCTGCGCCGCGATCACCCTGGGCAATTGCCGCGAATCCCTGATCACGAATCACCCAGGTTTTTTTCTTGACAGCCCAAGTGGCATTCAGCTCTAGCCTTGTTGATTGCGAGATCCCTTTTATGATGCTGATCGGTGATTCTCTCGTTGCGGACAGATTTAGAATATCGTTCCAGGGGAAAATATGTTTATGGCGCGGGATTGAATACTCGATATAGGGACGATCATCCCGCACCAAGGGAACATTCTTGGTAAACTGGTTGAGTCCCTTAGGACCCAGTAGATAACCCGAGAGCATGGTCCAGTAATTATCCAGGTATACCTTCTTCAACGTTTGATTGATTCTTGGATCTCTTATGTGTTTCATGAGCCAGGACCAATCAATGGTAAGTGAATCGCGTGCGCAGAGAAGTATACCTTCGCTGCCGACGATCCACAGGCTACTTTGAGGAAAAACAGCAACCGCGGTCGCAAGCAGAGACCGTGCATCTTGACCCGACATGCTGTACAGTGGAATCCATTGGCAGAGTACACCATTTGCTTTTAGTTTTCTCTTCGCCTCTTTGTAAAATTCAACACTGTAGAGCGATGATACACCTTTTAAGCCAGGATGCATGGGCTCAAGAGTGATAATATCGTACTTCTCCTTTGTGGTCAGTAAATAACTGCGCCCGTCGTCGATGATGATATTCACATTCCTTCGTTCGAGGACATTCCCATTCCATTCGGTAAAGTAGGAGGCAGCGTCGATAACGGCGGCACATATTTCCACACAATCCACACGATCCAGTTCGTAGAGCCCCAGTGCCCCAAATGTTCCTCCACTCCCGAAACAGATGACTAACGCAGTTTTGGCACCGGAGCAGGCCCATAGCGGTAGATGTCCCATCAAATGATTCTTACGTTGACCCGGCAAGTAGGTGGATGTTGCCTGTTGTTGGTTTATCAGCAATCTGCGGATACTACGGTCGCCTCTATCCTCGGTTACCATGACCGTCCCGTCGGCGCTTTCGCGGTAAAAGAGGAGCTCGGCTTTTTCATGGCTAGGTATTTGCAGGAAGCCAAAATGGGGACGTATTGGGAAAAGCAAGATGATGGCGAGGATCACGGGGAGGATAAGCGTCACACCAACGATTCTCTTGCGTCGTCCCATCGGACCGAATAAAAACGCCATGACCCCGAGTGTTAGAGAAAACCCAATGAGAATGAGCAGTCCTATTTGAATTCCAACCAGCGGGATCAGTATAAAACCTGCTGCCAGACTGCCGACGATGGCTGCGGCAGTGTTTACCGCAGTTATCCTGCCTACCTGACCGGCAAGTTGCCGTATGCTGCCTGCATAGAGCGAAACGATGAGCGGAAAGACATAGCCGAGAACTAGCGTTGTGGGTAGGATCAGAACAAGCGCTTGAAGCGTGGTGTTGCCGAGCGTCTTGATCCAATACGCAGAATCCATGACAGCTGGTTCGGGTAGTATGGTGTTGAGCCAGACCAGGATTGAGAAGCCGAGAGCGACCATTACTGCCGCGGCGATTTCAAGCACTCCCAACTCAAACCATGTGTTGGCTTCATTTCTCTCGTGCTTCAGTTTTTGCGATCTTCGGGCCGCGATCATACTGCCGCCGCCAATCCCGGAGAGGTAAACACCTAGCATCAAGGCAAACGCATAGGTGTCGGTCACGACCGAGAAGGCTAGGGTTCGGAACCAGACGACTTCGTACCCCAGTGCGGTAAAACCCGAGATCGCAGCCATTGACATAAGCACAATGCGTAATTTACGGTTTCGGGGTTGTTTAGGACGGGATGGAGTCTCGGTGGCGGCTGTTTCTTGACCTTTCTTCGGGGCCAATAGGATGGCGGCAAAACCAATGACAAAATTGACCGCCATGGCAGCGAAGATTGTTTTCAAATAGCCCAAATGTTCGAGTAGTAAAAAACCACAGAGCAGTGTTCCAATGGTTGCTCCGATTGTGTTGATACCATATAGCGTACCGATACGCCGGAAACGATGCCCAATGACATGGGTCAAACCTCGGGATAAGGCGGGTAGTGTTGCACCCATCAGTATGGTGGCCGGGAGCAAAGTCAGTATGCTCATGCTTGCCTGTAGTAAAGTTTGGGCACCGACCGGCAATTGCAGATTGACCGTTAGACTCGCATACACGTTGCGAATGATGGGAATGATGATTACCGCAATTATCGCCCAGAAGCCAGTGCCGATTTCGAGTAGACCGTAAAGACGCAGGGGGGCATGACGATCGGCACGTGGGCCGATGAGTGCGGCACCGATTGCCAGGCCGCCAAAAAAAACGGCGATGACTATAGATACTGCACTGAGCGTGCTACCAAAAATCAGCTGTAATTGGCGAACAAATGCAATTTCGTAGACCAGCGCGGTTAGACCGGAAAGGAAGAAGAATAGATAATACCACCCGCTTTGTTGTTTTTTGTATGGTGCTGAAGAAGCTTGCTTTTTCATGATACGCGGGTGCATCCGCATCGCCATGAGCGCGATACGGACACACCTGATGTTTTGTTACTTCTTCTTTGTCCCTTTTTTCTTCTTGCCCGTCTTTTTCCCCTTTTTGTAGAGCAGGGTTGCTTGTGCTGCTGCCAGGCGCGCAATGGGCACGCGAAACGGCGAGCAGGATACATAGTTCATACCGGCGCGATGGCAGAAGTGTATGGAACGCGGATCACCACCATGCTCACCGCAGATTCCGATCTCCAATTTAGCGTTGGTCTTACGCCCGCGCTCGATGCCTATCTTTATCAATTCACCGATGCCGGATTGGTCAACGCTTTGAAAAGGATCCTCGGGTAGAATACCTTTCTTTATGTAATCAGCCAAGAAACCACCAATATCATCCCGGGAGAATCCGAAACCCATCTGGGTCAAGTCATTCGTGCCGTAGGAGAAGAATTCAACGGTCGGGGCGATTTGATCAGCGACAATACATGCCCGGGGAATCTCAATCATTGTGCCATACATGTGCTTGATCTTCTTGAGGTTATACTTTGCCAGCACTTCTTTATAGATGCGGTTCACGATCTCTTTTTGATCCTTCAATTCATTTGCTTCGGCGACAACTGGAACCATTATTTCTGGGTAGGGATCATTGCCTTCTTTGATCAGCTCGGCGGCTGCTTCGAAGATCGCGCGTACCTGCATAGAAGTAATTTCCGGGTACGTTACGCCGAGCCGCACGCCACGGTGACCCATCATCGGGTTAGATTCGTGTAAACCCTCGGCTCGTTGGTTCAGTTCTTGCATCGAGATGTTAAGGTCCTGGGCGAGTTTTTCGAGCTTGTCTTTTTCACGCGGGACAAATTCGTGTAATGGTGGATCGAGCAATCGCATGACAACCGGCAACCTGTTCATGGCTTTGAGAACACCCTTGATGTCTTTCTTGACATAGGGATATAGCTCACTTAGGGCCTCTCTTCGCTCGTCAGGGGTCTTGGAGACAATCATCTTACGTAATCTGAATAGAGGTTCCTCAGTACCCTTGCCGTAGAACATGTGTTCGGTACGCATCAATCCGATACCCTCGGCACCAAAATTCCGTGCGCGCTTTGCATCCTCGGGTGTGTCGGCATTAGCCCGCACACCCAACTTGCGTACTGAATCACAGACTCGAAGGAACTGGTGTAGTAGTACATTCTCTTCGACCGCCTCCATCATCGGGAGTTGACCTTCGTAGACGTTGCCTTTGGTACCGTTGAGTGTTATATAATCACCTTCCCGGTAAATCTTCCCGGATACTTCAAGTTCCCTTTTGTCATGGTTGATATGAAGGGCACCGCATCCGACGATACAGCATTTGCCCCAGCCACGCGCAACCAGAGCGGCATGTGAGGTCATACCACCACGCGCGGTCAAAATGGCTCGAGCAGCCCGCATACCTTCTACGTCTTCGGGGTTTGTTTCTTCGCGCACGAGAATGACATGCTTGCCCGTTTTGGCCCATTCGACTGCGTCATTTGATGAGAAAACTATTTGCCCGGTGGCGCCGCCCGGTCCGGCCGGCAATCCTTTGGCAATAGGCTTATTGGCCATTTCGGCTTTGGGATCAACCATGGGATGCAGTAGTTCATCGAGTTGTTGGGGCGTGACCCGCAACACAGCCTCTTCTTTCGATATCAATTTCTCCCTTATCATGTCCACAGCCATTTTCACCGCGGCCGGGCCGTTTCTCTTGCCGACCCTTGTCTGGAGCATATAGAGTACGCCGTTTTCGATGGTGAATTCGATGTCCTGCATGTCCCTGTAATGCTTCTCGAGCCGCTTCTGATAAGCATTCAGTTTTTTATAAATGACAGGCATGGCTTTTTCCAGGGTAACCAGGTCTTTGTTGTGTTCTGATGTCGAATACTCATTTATCGGCGCGGGTGTGCGTGTGCCGGCGACAACATCCTCACCCTGAGCGTTGATAAGATACTCACCGTAGAATTTATTCTCGCCGTTCCCAGGGTTTCTTGTGAAACCGACCCCGGTTGCCGAATTCCGGCCCATGTTTCCGAAAACCATTGCCTGGACATTGACCGCAGTACCCCACTCATCAGGGATGCCTTCGATACGGCGGTAACTGACTGCCCGTTTACCATTCCATGATGCGAATACCGAGCCAATGCCACCCCAGAGCTGCGCATAGTGATCATCCGGAAAGTCTTTCTTGAGAACTTGTTTAATCCTTTTCTTGAACCTGGTGCAGAGTTCTTTTAGATCTTCAGCTTTCAGGTCGAGATCACTGTTGTAGCCTTTTTCTTTCTTCATCTCATCCATTATTTTTTCGAGTTGTCTGCGTATGGCCGACCCTTCATCTTTGACCTCGATACCGGTCGCTTTTTCCATAACGACATCAGAATACATCATTATGAGGCGCCGGTATGCGTCATAGACAAACCGTTCATCACCGCTTTGTTCTATCAAACCAGGGATTGTCTTTACGGTCAAGCCGATGTTAAGCACCGTTTCCATCATACCCGGCATGGAGCGCCGTGCACCCGATCGCACCGACACGAGGAGCGGGTTTTTGGCATCGCCGAATTTTCTTCTAAGCAGCGTCTCGACCCTGCGCAACGATTCTTTCACATCTTCCTGCAGTTTCTTGGGCAGGTTCATTCTGCTTTTGTAATAATAATTACAGACTTCGGTCGTGATCGTGAAACCGGGTGGAACCGGTATCCCAAGATTAGTCATTTCCGCAAGATTCGCACCCTTACCACCAAGTAAGTTCTTCATCTTTGCGTTCCCTTGGGCTTTCTTGCCACCAAAATCATAGACGAATCTTTGTTTCATCTTTGCTCCTTTCGCTCGCATGTTTTAGACAGGGTGCTGTCTAGATAA
>JBAUFP010000315.1:0-4634 GCA_049679205.1 bacterium
ATCTTGTATACATATATCCTCAATAAATGTACCTATCAGATCATTTTTTATTTCTCTAAGCAATAGATTAAGATATATCCCATTCATAAAGCCACTCAATCAAGCATGTCGTGTTTTCCCCGACGCCTCGTGGATAGGTCGTGATATCCTAACCTAACGCCGGGATTCCTTCTTAAGAAAGGTAAGGACCTTGCACATATCTTCAGGCAAGAGTGCTTCGAAATGCATCTTGTGGTTGGAACGTGGGTGTACGAAATTGAGTTCGGCCGAATGAAGTGCCTGCCGGTCGATCAGATTCAAAATACCCTTGAATACAGGTAGTTCTTCACTCTTACCGATCACTCCTGGACTACGTCCACCATAATCCCTGTCACCGACGATCGGGCATCCAATATGTTTAAAATGCACCCTAATCTGATGGGTCCTACCTGTGATGAGTGAAACCTTGAGGAAAGTAGCAATGCGAAACCGCTGCCGCACCTTGAATTTCGTAGTTGCGAGTTTCGAGGATAAAGGTGTTACCACCATTTTTTTGCGGTCCAAACCGCTCCGGCCAATCGGTGCTTCGATCACGCCTTCGGGTAAGCCAGGATAGTTCCAGCATAATACATCGTATTTCTTTGTGACTTCACGCCGTTCAATCGCACGGCTCAAACTGCTCAACGCCTGGTCGGTTTTGGCAAAGACGATCAAACCAGTAGTATCCTTATCTAAACGATGCAGGACACCAGGCCGCACCCTATCACCCAAGGTTGGTAAATGACCACAGTGATGAAGCAAGGCATTGACCATAGTATGTTCGAAATTACCGCGCGCCGGATGTACAACAATACCCTTGTGTTTGTTGACGACAATGAGTTCGTCATCCTCATGAATGATATCCAGAGGAATGGCTTCGGGCTTGATCTGATGCGAAATCTCGGTCTGAAAACGCACGTATATCTCATCGCCCTTCTTAACACGGTAAGCACTCTTCACTGGGTTATCATTGACTAAGACTTTTCCGTTATGAATCAACTTCTGCGTGAGGTTGCGTGATATGCCGATGCCGGCACTGATCAGGTACTGATCAATGCGTCGCCCTTTCTGTCTTGCAGCAACGGTGCGACGGAATTCCTTAACTTGCTCTTGACTCAAGTACTTTCTTCTCCAGAGCGATAATCTTTTGAATACCAACGGTCCCCAAGTCCATCAATTTTTCGAACTGCTCACGCGCGACCGGTGATTTCTCCGCCGTTGCCTGTATCTCAATGATTTTACCGCGTCCGGTCATCACGAGATTCATATCTATTTCGGCGCCACTATCTTCATCATAATCCAGATCAAGCATTGTCTGTCCCTTAACGATACCTAAACTAACTGCCGCAACATGATCCAGAATTGGCGATTTTACAAACTGTTTGTTCACCATCATTTTCGCAATTGCAGTGTACAGGGCAATAAATGAGCCATTCACGGCCGCGGTTCGTGTCCCTCCATCGGCTTGGATTACGTCACAGTCGATGATGAAAGTCTTTTCTCCCACCATGCGGAGATCAAAGATCGGACGCAGGGATCGGCCGATGAACCGGCGGATTTCCTGGGTGCGTCCACTCAAACGACCAATGTGTGCCTCGCGTACGGTACGATCCTCAGTAGCGAAAGGCAACAGTGAATACTCGGCGGTCAACCACCCCACACCTCTTCCGACCAGAAACTGGGGCACTCGATTTTCTACACTAACCGCGCATAAAACTCTGGTGCGCCCTGTGGTGACTAAACACGACCCGGCCGGATAATCGAGATAATCAATCTCAAAACTCATTTCGCGTAACTGATCCAATTTCCGATCATGCGCTCTCATTTCTGCTCCTTTCCTTTCTAACTATGGCATCAAGCATTTTATGCCCGACGAAAATCGAGTGATCACCTTTATGTACCACCGCTCTTCAAGGAAACTCTTGAGAAATTCTTCATCGGCTCCCCTAGAAAACGCTCACCTATTTCTTTAAAATTCATGGACAAATCGGTCAGGTAAATAGCAGTGCTGCCAGTACCACCCGAATTCTCGATAGCCAGATCCTTAAGGCTTTGTGCCAGCTCAGCACCAACCTCGGCTGAAGCATCAACGTAATTTATTTCACCCATAACCTCTCTTATTACCTTCATCAGCAGCGGGTAGTGGGTACATCCTAAGAGCAGTGTATCGACGTTATCTTTTTTGAGCGGCTCCAAATAATCCCTGGCGACAAGCGTTGTAACTTTATGGTCAAGCCAACCCTCCTCAACCAGCGGCACGAACAGCGGACACGCCTTGCCCAGTATCTCGGAATCGGCGCCGAGTTCCTTGAATGCCTTCTCATACGCACCACTATAGATTGTGAGCGAAGTCCCTATGACACCGATCCTACCGGTCTCCGTTAGATCCAAAGCCTTACGCACCCCTGGTCTTATCACACCGATAACTGGTACTGAAAATTTCTTCATGATTGTGGCCAGCGCAACCGACGCTGAAGAGTAGCATGCAATGACGATATATTTGGCGCCCCGGTCAACCAGAAACTGTGTGTCTTCTACCGAGAATTGAATGATTGCATCAGTCGATTTTGTCCCGTATGGAAGGCGCGCCGTGTCGCCTAAATAGACAATATCCTCTCTGGGCAGTATCTTCTTAACCGCTTTCACAACCGTCAAACCACCAATTCCCGAATCAAAGATACCAATCGGATTCTTATTCAATTGTTCACCCTCCTCTCGTAGTCCTCGATATAGTCCTTTATTCCACGATATATGCAATAGGCTAATTCCTTCTGGAATTTTTTCTGCCGTAGTAGTTTTTCCTCGTCGGGGTTGGAGATGAATGCACATTCAACGAGCACGGCCGGCATGAAGGCACCATGCAGAACATAGAAACCTGCCTGCTTCACGCCTCGCGACGGTATCTTAAGATGCCTTTCCGCAGAAGACTGGATACTTTCAGCAAAGTTGTTCGATTCGTCCAGATAAGCACTCTGCGCAAGATCATAGAAGATAAAACTGATATCGTCACTAGGCATCTCTACATCATCGAATTTCAGCGACGCATTCTCAAGAGCTGCCACAGCGCGCTCTTCATTAGTTTTCGCTTCCGAGAGAAAATAGGTTTCGAATCCACTACGACGCACTCCCCTCTTGGTGGCATTGCAGTGAATACTGACAAAAAGATCGGCTGCATTACGGTTGGCAATATTCGTTCTTTCTTTCAGAGATAGATATAAATCACGGTCCCGGGTCAGGATTACATTTATTCTCAAGGAATCCTTGATGTATTGTCTAAGCATTCTGCTGAGAGCAAGATTTACATCTTTCTCGTATAACCCTTTCCCGCCCACGGCACCAGGATCCACGCCGCCGTGTCCTGGGTCGATGACGATTGAGCGAACTTTCTCGCTTATTTTGTGATAGAATATAACCTCATCCTGCCGCTCGATCACAGAATTCACGTCCTTGAGACTCAGCTCAACTGAAGTATAAGTATTGTGTGGTGTCAGTTCTGCTTTTGTGATCGCACCGGTGGATTTTAACCTGGGTTCTGCCTTATACACCCCATCGATCTCCACTATCGCCTGCCGGATTGAAAATCGAACGTCGAAATCGACTGGCTTTGACCACGAAAATTTCAGGATTGTTGAATCCGCGCGGGTGAGAAGCGAAATTTTGTCAATTAACGGTATTTCTTTCACACTGGTAATGAAAACGAGTTGCTCAAACGCCGTACCCAGAGTCGTCGTGATCAGTTGTACCGGGAAATACACATCACCATTTCTGTAGATTGGTGCAAATGGCACATTGTAGTATTGCTCTCCAGATTGGATCACCGTTATGTTGGGAATAAGGACAACCTGACGTCCCCTGCCTGTAAGATACAGCTGCTGCGTGGTATTATCCATCACATAACTAACCTCTAACAGTTCAGCAACTGGTTTCAGAGAAACATAATCCTGGATTTCAACTCTTTCTGGCTCCACCAGGACACTGCGCTCTTCACACGTTATTTTGTACTTGTTAGGAATGACACACAGAATAGAAAGCAATAGTAAAGTCATCGCATTATTTTCCTAGCTTGGGCAATTTTCTTTTCTTCTTCTTTCCTTAATATCTTCTCTTTTTTGTCGTAAAGCCGCTTGCGGCGGCAAACCCCCACTTCTAGCTTTGCATAACCACGATCATTAAAGTATATTTTCAGAGGGATCACTGTATTCCCGCGCTGCTGGATTAGACCATACAGCTTCTTGACCTCCTTTTTTTTCAAAAGCAGCTTCCTCTTGCGTTTGGGGTTATACTTACCGCTGCTGTATTTATACGGTGAGATATGAAGGTTGAAGATATAGACTTCGCCCACGCTAATATCGCCGTAAGCATCACTCATCGAAACCAAACCCTGACGCAAGGATTTCACCTCACTACCGGCAAGCACGACACCGGCATCAAAGGTCTCAAGAACATGATAGTCGTGCAAGGCCTTGCGGTTATTGGCCACAACCTTCACGCATGATTATAATGACAAAGGATATCAAAGTCAAGAGATTGCGCTACAAAATACAAAAAAGTGAACAATCACTTAAGAAAATAACGATGTCAATTGAGAGCGCAGCATTTTTTGCGGAGCTCTCAGT
>JBAUFP010000316.1:0-6876 GCA_049679205.1 bacterium
AAGAATACACGGATAGTCTGCAACACGCCAAGGTTTATTTGAATAACAGCGGGTCCATAGACACGATGCCGACCTGGGAAACAAATATCGAATCGTACTTCTATGATGTGGCTTGGGTTGACATCGACTCAGACGGTGATCTCGACCTTGCCCTTGCCGGGCATCACCGAAAAAATGTCATATACCGCAACACCGCTGGAGCATTGGAGAACACTCCCTACTGGCAATCGGCCAACAGCTTGGGCACACTCAAAATTGCCTTCGGTGATATCGACAACGATGGCGACCAGGACATGGTATGTGCTAATAATGCTCAAACAGGCGGCACCAGTATTTGTGAGCTATATCTTAACAACGGCACGACCCTGGACACGCTGGCTACCTGGACCAGCCAGAGCCTACTCTATTACTCATGTGTTGCCTTAGGTGACGTTGACCGCGATGGGGATCTCGACTTGGCAGCAGGAGGCTGGTGGGAAGCAGTCAAGGTTTTTGAAAATGTTTCGGGTACACTACCCCAAGCCCCATCTTGGTCATGGATTCCAGCGAGTTATAACCACCTGGTATGTGAAAATA
This sequence comes from bacterium, assembly GCA_049679205.1. Classification (GTDB taxonomy): domain Bacteria; phylum Hydrothermota; class Tepidihabitantia; order SM23-42; family SM23-42; genus SM23-42. The sequence goes on from JBAUFP010000316.1 coordinate 577, forward strand.
TCAGCTTTGGTGACATTGATAATACACTGCCGGCAGCGGTCACCAACGAGGTCCACATAGTAGATTCAACAAATCGAGCTTTCTACCTGGAGAACCGGTGGCTCAAGAACATTACCCAAGTGAGAAGCAACAGCGGAAATCTCACCCGTGATCAATATACCTTCTCATACATCGACGGTTGGGTATCTGTAGCCGATATTTTCGCACAAACCGAAACTTTATGGGTGGATTACGAATACTCTGAAGACCTTGACCTGATTGTAACCAACTGGCACGAAAGCAGGGGTAACTTCCTTTTTCTCAATACCTATTACACGTCCACCCAAGAAATCGTGAAAACCGGCGTACAGGATATGATCCACTTCCCCACTCCAAATCGTGGAAGGTTCACGGTTCAGCTCAGCATGGATGAGTACACGCTCAAGATATACGATGTCAACGGTCGACTGGTTACCGAGCAGAAGGACAACCACATAGAAATCGGGACACCGGGTGTATACTTCATGCATGTTTACGAGCGGGGGCAACTAGTAACAAAAAAGAAAGTGGTGGTTATCCGCTAGGCCCCTCTTTCCTGATCCACAATCGCCAAGACCTGCGGGAGCCGGGTTATCTCGTAATCAGGCGTAAGAGACGTCTCATTAGTTTGAGCCTTATCCCGATTGAACCAGACGGTTTTCATACCGGCTGCTTTTGCGCCGGCAACATCAGTGTTTAACAGGTCTCCAATATGCAATGCCTCATGCGCTTCCACACCCAATTGCTCCAGTGCGGTCTCGAACATATGCAAGTGCGGCTTTGTACAACCCAACTCATCTGAGAACACGGTCGCACAAAAATACGGCAAGAGATCATAGCGTGCGAGTACTTGTCTCATCACGCGGCCGGGCGACATACCCGAATCACATATCAGTCCAATCTTGTACGAATCGTGCAGTGAATCTAAAACCATTTCTGCGCCCGGTATTAAGGGCGGGGGATCGCGTAAGACTACTTCTTCACAGCGTTTGACAACTCTATTGAGCATTTCTTCAGACAATTCCACTTTTAGTTCACTCAACATTAAGCCCAAACGCACCGCCGAAGGCATATGCCTATGCTCATTTTGCCAGACATCGTAGAATCTCTGGAGAGAGAAAGAGTATGCAGACCTCATTGCGTCACGATCAATTGAATATCCATTACTCTCCAGAATAAGCCGTATGTATTCAATGCGTGATTCACGGTAGTCAATTGGTTCGATTATGGTCGTCCATAAATCGAAAGTAATCGCCTTGAGCATGTCGAATGCCAGTATACTGCCCCACGAACGGGAGTCAAGATAGAACTCAAAGTGGTTGCCATCATGCCACCGCATCAGTATAATAAACTGTATGCTAGCTATTCATTTTTTGTGTATGCTCCTGACAAGCGATTTTCCAATCTGTGAATATCCGGAATTTCAATACCACCCGTGCGTTGTGTTCGCCGAAAGTATCTACTACACATTCTGGTCTGATCTGAGATATCCAGCCTCGATATTCGCGGCGCGGGTGCGCCCCGACGGCACGGTCATAGATACAAACGGAGTCTTTCTTTATCATGGCAACGCAACGCATGGCGCCCGCGCTGCGTTCGATGGTCAGAATTTTCTCGCTGTGTTCCGGGACAGTTGCTGAAGTGCCGGTAATATTATCGGCGTGCGTGTCACGCCCGACCTGAATACCCTCAATTCCCTGCCCATAAAAGCCGATGCCGGGGTAGAAAGAGAACCTGATATCGCCTTTGCTGGCAATAATTATATAGTCGTCTGGTCGGAGGGTGAATTTGGAGGCATGCACAAAGTAAGAGCAACGAGAGTCACACCACAAGGCGCAGTGCTCGATTCTGGAATACCGTTCGGCAAAGATTCGTATCTTGAATACCGGCCGGGCATAGCTCATGATGGTACACGCTTCTTGGCCATATGGTACAATTATACTACACCCTATGGAATTTTCGGACGGTTCCTGAATGACCAGGCACAACCCGCGGGAGACGCATTCGAAATAACAGTATCTACCACCAACCATTCTTTCCAACCAGATATCGCTTTTGCGGGTAATAGATATCTAGTCGTCTGGAATGAACAAACATCGTATGCTGGCGACGAGATATTTGGGCAGATCATCGATCCGAACGGGATATTACACGGCGGTGTTTTACCAATTGGTGTTGGTCCTGGTTATCAGTCCAATCCAAGAGTAGTTGGCGGGGATGCATTCCTCGTCGTATGGGATCAAAACGGCAAGATTTGTGGACAACGAGTATCCGCACAAGGGCAGCTGGTCGGCACCAACCTTGAGATCTCCGACCTGTCAAGCAACGATCGTTTAAGCGCAGATATTGCTCATGGCTTGGATAACTACCTGGCAGTCTGGATGCAGTATAATAATAATGGTTATGATATCTTCGGCAATGTCGACATTAATACAGGCATCAATAAAGCAGGCGAACAAATTATACATGAACGTCCTTTGAATTCGACGATCATAAAGGGCTCACTTGCCCGTTTTCTGGTAAGAGAATACACTCTGTACGATATATCAGGCAGAAAAATAGACCACGAACCAGCGACTTCAGGTATATACTTCCTGAAGAAAAACGATAGAATCATTACTAAGATCATCAAGATTCGTTAATCCCGTCCGCAGACTTATTTCAGAATTTGGTCTAGTAGCAGAAAAAAAAGGGCCGAGTATCTTCCCGGCCCTTTTTTGTCTCTTTCTCTCTATATTATTTGAGTAGTATCAGCTTGACCATTTTGTCATCGGCCATACCGAAATAAATTCCTCCACTCACTTTGTGTTGTGCGTCATTAGTGCCATCCCAATAAACCTGGCCGTCTTGCACATTCAATGTTCTTACCCTTCTTCCGGCCGCATCAAAGATGTGTACCGTCCGGGAATTCGGGGGCACAGATATTGCAGTAATCATCTCGAATGGATTGGGCACTGCGAAGATTCTCGCACTTCCGTCTCCGGGAAGCAGTTCGTATTCCTCGACTCCAGTACCGAAATCTACCACGGCACGAATCAACACATCATGCGTCTCGTTCTCACGATAGGGTGCCCAAACACCCGTGTATTCCCAGGTTTGACGACCCGACAGGGGCATCGTATCCATACCAAAGTAGGGTGATGAAACCGTGTTCGTTATGCATCCAATAAAGAAAGCACCATCATTTATCACGATATTCTGAGCAGCAGTGCTAATGTCGTACCAAGCCGGCGCGACCGACACGATCTGCGTTGTCTGATAGAGGACAGTACCCGGAGTGCCACCCGGTCCATCATCATCAAGAATCTGCACGGTCACCGTGGGTACTGCCGTACCCAATGAATTGACGTTGAAGCGGGCGGTATTAATCTTAGTAGGATAGACCGGAGGTACAAATCTCGCTCCATAGCCTGAGTTATCACCGTTCCACGCAAAGCCGGTGTGTGCGATGCCGCCGTCGTACTGCAATTCAGCCGGATAAGTAACAACTCTAAATTCAAGCATTAGCGAGTCATTACCCGGCACCATATCACTGAGCATGGATTTTACTTTCATCCGGTATAGGCCGTCGGTCGTCGTTGACCAACCCGGGGCAAATACCAGAGAGTCGGTTGCCGCTGGGTTGAGTGAAGAAATGCTCATGGTATCGGTAAAAACTACCTGATTAGCAGCGTTTCTCACTTCACAATAGACATCGAATCCAGACTCTGGCTGGTTGCCCATATTCTTTATCTGTCCCCAGAAATCGACCGAGGCGCCATTGTAAAGGAAAAAACCACCGGAGCAATCGTTCATAATCTTCACGATACCAATGTCATGCACATCATAGGTTGTTGAATCAGGCGGATAGAATAGAATCGCCAGATCATTGTGGATCGCGTTGTACGTGGGAGACTGGTCATGGTTGTACTGCAAACCGATATCACCCGCGATATTCTCTATACCTACGGTCAGACCGTCAGTATAACCACCTGAAGGTGTACCCTGCTGTGTATGATACTGGAATGTGATCGAGCTGTCCGCACGGGTCAGGATAATCTCAAATGTGTTCAGACTTGCCGGACTGTTCCAGAAGCTAACGTCGTAATAAGCGACAATGAAAGTATCCTGCGCCGCATTGGTCCAGTAATAGCAGGCCGGTGTTCCCGCGCTGAAATCCAGATCGGACATAAATGGTGCGAGCACGTTATTCGGTCGCACCGTACTCGGTATCGTAGGAAACGGAGCCGCCTCAAGAAAATTATCACCAAAAGCAATGTAGCCGTTAGAACCGACAAAGAAAGAATTCACCGTATACCAGTAGTAAGGGAAGTCGGACCCGACCAAGAAAGGACCAACCACATTATCATCACCGAGGCCAGTAATTTGCGTGCCAATGGTAGAAATGTCAATCCAATTATAGGTCGGCGCCCCTCCAGCGGTTGTGTCACTATCGATCCAACGATAGCCGTAGGCATCAGGCCCACCAGCACCGAGGATAACGGGCGAATCAGGTGCAACAAAACCCGAACCCGTGATTTGAAGAACCAATAATACAAGTGCCATACTCCTCCTTTAGACGTATTATAATGACGTACAGATTGATGTCAATAATGCACAATCCCACGATATGTGCGTCACTGTAGTCGATGAGTGGAAAAAAAGGCGGCAGCCGGATTCGCACCGGCGAATAGCGGTTTTGCAGACCGCCGCCTTGCTACTTGGCTATGCCGCCCTGGTGATGTTACTGCGCAAAATCATAAACCATTAATTCCCGTATTCAACGAGAAAAGCGGGAGACGGGATTTGAACCCGCGACCCTCACCTTGGCAAGGTGATGCTCCACCACTGAGCTACTCCCGCGAGTTATGACAGTATATCCGGGAATGACCAGAAGTCAATAATACAGATTAAAAACCTCTAAATGCTTGACAATTCTTCAATAATAACTTATAATACACTTAAGGATGATTTTGTTCTAATGAGGAATTCTGAGGTTTAAGTGTCAACGGCAAAAACGATAACCAAAACTAAATTGTTCTGGCGCGGGAAAACGATTTTTCTCCCCGAATACCTGCGCGTCCTGAGCTTGGGAGGCATGCCAGGCGTCCGAAAATACCTGGAAATGCTCTATCTCACGGTCGAGAACGAACGTCTGGTTGAACATACCAAAAAGGCAGTTGTACAGCTGTTTGTACCCCCTATTCCTTCGCGGCCATTTGCCCGGTATCTGAGAAGCTATACGAACAGCCTGGTCCTACACAAAAACGACCTCCATCTGGGTACGGTCTTGATCGCCACCACGAACGAATGTCCATATGACTGCTGGTATTGCAGTGCCGGTAATACACCGCAAGGAGAGCTGAGCACGGATAGCATCGAGCAGATACTGAATGTGCTCCGTTCCTGGGGTACAAGCATAATCGGATTCACTGGTGGTGAGCCTCTCTTAAGGATTGACACTGATGAAATCATCCAACACTTCAGTGATGACTTCACTTTCATGGTCTTCACTTCCGGCCATGGCCTCGATCTCAACCGGGCAAAAGAACTGAAAAAAAATGGACTATTCTTTGTTGCCATAAGCCTGGACGATTACCGTGCAGCACGGCACGATCGAGCACGCGGTCGTAGAGGCGCCTTCAAGACATCACTCGACGCGATCAAGAATGCAAAAACAGCAGGTCTGTATACCATCATTCAGAGCGTTGTCACGAGTGGGCTACTGGAAAATGGACGCATGTGGAATTTCCTTGAGTTCGTGCAACAAACCGGTGCCGATGAACTCCTGCTATTGGAGCCGCTCGGGACCGGTAATCTGCTATACAATAATGACAATGCATTCCTCACAACGCAGGAACGCAAAAAGTTGCGCTGGTTTCATGAAGCTGCCCTCAGTCATAGAAATCTGCCGAAGATATCATCTTTTGCGGATTTTGAGGATAAGTCTCGATTTGGATGCGGCGCTGGTATTCAACATGCCTACATTGATGGACAGGGCAATCTCTGGCCCTGCAACTTCCTTCCGATTTCACTCGGCAATATGATCAGCGAACCAGAAGTAGTACACAGGCGCCTGCAAAAGTACTTTGCGCACCCCTGTAATGAGTGTATCCTGATGTCAAAACGCAAACAACTACAAAAACTAGCCAGGCAGGAGATGCCGATACCATTCTCCAGGGTGAAAAGCCTACTCCACTCCCACTTACGTACGTCAGAAAGAGGCGGCCTACCAGCATTCTATGCCGCAATGGCAACAGGTAACGGCCGTGAAAATAACCAGTAGTGTCGTTTCGGTCGGTT